>JAYVDN010000166.1:0-29072 GCA_043749385.1 Polaromonas sp. | reverse complement strand
GCTCACATGGCACTTCACAGGCTTCACGCACTGTCCGCAGCTGTCATTGCGGTCTTCGTGTTCGTGCACATGGCCAATCACCTTGCCGGGCTGGCTGGCGCGACCGATCATATTGCCTTCATGGAGACTGCCCGTTCTGTCTACCGCATTCGTTTGATCGAGTGGGCACTCCTATGTTGTGTCGCTTTTCAGATCGTCAGTGGCCTGACGCTCTTTGTCCGAGGCTGGAAGCAGCGACACGGTTTTATCTCTTGGCTTCAAGCCATCGCAGGGGCCTTTATTGCGTTTTTCCTGATCGTTCATGTCGGATCCGTGTTGTTCGGACGCGTCGCACTCGATCTGGACACCAATTTCTACTTCGCTGCCGCAGGCCTTCATGTTGCGCCGTTTCATTTCTTCTTTGTCCCTTACTACTTCCTTGCCGTGGTTGCGCTGTTCACTCACGTGGCGTGTGCAGCCTATTGGCGGTCTGGAAGTCATACGTCACTGGCACGGATCATCATCGTTGCCATTCCATCGGCCATCGGCGTGATAGTGTCGCTGCTCATCGTGCTTTCGCTTGGCGGTGCGCTGTTCCCGGTTGAGATTCCTGCTGAATACAAGGCTACCTATGTGCTGCCCAGGCGCTGATGGGTGTAAGGGCAGGTTTCTGGTCGAACGTGGTCGCCACGGCGAATAGGACTGCATGAGGAAAACGAGCAATGACCCGATCCGCCGGGTGAGTGTCATCAGCACCGGCACCGTGCGGGTTCACCCCGAGCACATGGCCTGCACCTGGCAACCGACGTGGCTGTGGGTGCTGTCATCCCGGAAGTGGACCGCGCCGCTGCCTATCAACGTTTACGTCATAGAGCATCGCGACGCCCTCGTGCTGTTCGACACCGGCCAGGATCGCGCGTCGATCACAGATCCCGGGTATTTTCCATCCGGGCTCCTGATGGGGGCGCTGTACCGGATGTCCCGGTTCGACATGGCTGAGGACCAGACCCTAAGCGTGCTGCTCAAAGGCATTGGCTACCGTGCGGGCGATGTTGATATGGTCGTCCTGTCGCACCTGCATGGGGACCACATCGGTGGTCTGCGCGAGGTCAGCCAGGCCGAACTGCTGGTCAGCCGGGCCGAGTGGGACACGCTGTCCGGGCCATGGCCCGAGTTGGCCGGCGTCTTGCGCCGGCACATCCGGCTTACGGGCCTGAGGTGGCGGCAGATCGAGCCAATGCCGATTCACGACCCAGCGCTGAGGCCTTTCGCCATCGGGCACGACCTGTTCGGTGACGGCAGCTTGGTGCTTGTGCCCACTCCCGGGCACACCGCCGGATCGATCTCGCTGATCGTGCGCCGGTCTGATAAGCCAACCCTGGCTCTGGTCGGAGATCTGACCTACGACGTCCATCTGCTTGAGCGCGGGCACGTGCCCGGCGTGGGCAACCGCCGCCTGTTGCGCCGCTCCAGCGCCAAGCTGAACGCGTTGCGGCAGGCAACCCCTGGGCTTGTCGTGCTAGCCACGCACGACCCCGGCGCTGCGGCGGCGCTCGCCGAGGCCGAAACCGCCCGGGAAACCCAATGAACCAGTTCACTTTCCCTGTCGGCTTCCACCTGCTACATCCCGACATCAGCATGAACTTCCAGATGAACCGCTGGTTCAGTTGGGTCGGTGAACCCGGCATGCTGGACGACATGCGCAGCGTCGCTCCGCGCATTGCGAATTACGTTGATTGGAAGCGCGAGTTTCTGGCGCTGGCCGAGAACGCCGCTGGGCAAGGACATGTTCTCAGGGCGGGTTTCTATTTTCGTTCCGCCGACTTCTTCATGCGCACCGATGACCCAGACCGGCGCAACGCCCGCGATCAATTTCTGAGTGCAGTGCGTTCAGTCTACGGACTCGATCAGCTTGGCCGCCACGACGTGCCTTACGCCGCAGAGGGTGTGGTGGGCGTGTTGCCTGCCTACCGGTTCACACCCTTTCAATCCAAGGGCTCAATCGTTTTCTTCGGTGGCTTCGACAGCTATATTGAAGAATTAATCCCTGCATTTTTCTATCTCCGCGACGCCGGCTATGAGGTAGTTGCATTCGAGGGACCGGGCCAGGGTGGTGCGCTCAACGACTCCGGCCTGCACATGACCCCTGCGTGGCATCTGCCCGTCAGGGCGGTTCTGGATTACTTCAAGCTAGATCACGTCACCCTTATTGGCCTGTCGATGGGCGGGTGTCTGGTGATGCGTGCCGCAGCCCTCGAGCCGCGCGTTGACCGTGTGGTGGCCTACGACGTCTATCCGGATGCCCTGGACGTCACCCTTCGCCAGGTGGGTTCGGTGCGACGCGGTCTTCTGAAAGCCTTACTCGCACTTCGCGCTGCACCCGTGGTGAATGCAGTGGCTAGACGGGCGGCCAGAAAAAGTCCGATTGCGCAGTGGGGTATCGAGGCAGGCATGCACGTCACCGGAGCATCGTCGCCGTACGGATACTTTCAACGCACCAAGGCGTACGTGACGGCCGATGTCTCGGCGCTGATCAAACAAGACGTTCTGCTGTTGGCGGGGAGCGAAGACCACTTGGTGCCGATGGCGCATTTCCACCAGCAGATCAAGATGCTGACCAACGCACGCTCGATGACAGCGCGGCTATTCACGGCCAGCGAGAACGCTGCGAGCCACTGCCAAGTGGGAAACTACGGTTTGGCCTTCATGGCGATTGTGGATTGGCTGGACGAAATGCAGGGTGCACGATGATTGACGATGTTCTTGCAAAGGACAACACGACAAGCGAATTGAATCAGTGCGTTCGATCGGAGGTTCCCGGTCTGCAATACATCGCGGCAACTGCTGATCGAGTGCTCTTCGAGTATGCCGGTGGCTGGTCTGACATCCAAGGCCAGAAAGCCATGACTCTGGACACTACATTGATGGCGTATTCGATGACGAAGACTTTTACTGCTGTCGCGATACTGCAATTGGCAGAGCAGAGGAAGCTGAGCCTGGACGACGTGATTGACCGCTATCTCCCGAATGCCGCGTACCACGGGCACGGCATTACCCTGCGCCAGTTGCTCAATCACACGTCCGGCGTTCCAAATCCGATTCCCCTTCGGTGGGTGCATTTGGCAGCTGACGATTCGAGTTTTAATGAGGCTGAGGCACTTGCTACAGTTCTGTGCGAGAACTCTAATCTGGCCTTTGAGCCGGGCCGCAAGTTTGCCTACTCCAATATCGGTTACTGGCTCCTGGGCAAGGTCGTCGAGCAGGTATCGGGCCAATCGTATCCAGCCTACATCCGGGCGAATATCCTCCAGCCGTTGCGCCTCCCGAAGCAAGAGATGGACTTTGTCATACCCGACAAGTCCCGCCACGCGAACGGCTATCTTAAGAAATATTCGTTAATGAATTTGGTGAAATGGTTTGTTATCGACCGCAAGTTCATCGGCGGCTACGAAGGACACTGGCTGCGGCTAAACAGCCATTACCTCAACGGCCCGGCTTTTGGTGGGCTGATCGGCACGGCACGTGGCTTCAGTCGATTCCTGCAAGACCAGTTGCGAGGCGAGTCGGTGCTTTTCGGGCTGGTGACCAAACGCTTGTTCGAGTCTCAGCAGACAGACGGCGCGGGCCAACCCGTCCCCATGACGCTAGGTTGGCACGTTGGCGAAACACAAGGAGCGGCCTATTTTTTCAAGGAGGGCGGCGGAGGTGGTTTTCATTGCGAGATGCGCATCTATCCATCAAGGGGGCTTGCAACAGTAGTGCTGGCAAACAGTACTGAGTTCAATCCCACAAGATTCCTGAATCGCTTTGACCGCACGTTTTTGGAGTTTCGCCGATGACGGACGCAATATGGACTGGCCGTGTGCTCGAGCAGGAATGCGCAAAAGCGCGCAGTCCCTTAACTCAAATTTAGGCCACAGATGTCTTTCAGGAATTGGTTCATAACAACTATGTCTTTTTCGCTTCTGAGCTTTTTCGTTGGCTGTACCTCTGTGACCGCCACAGTCGAAAACGACACATCAAGTGAGTTCGTTGAACTGCAAGGTTACAAGTTCCATGTTCAAACTTATGGCGACAAAGGACTTCCTCCGGTCGTTGTAGTCCATGGCGGCCCAGGGGGTGATTCTAAGTATCTCTATCCCATTCAAGACCTGTCCAAGAACTACCGCGTCATTTTCTACGACCAGCGCGGAACGGGGCTGTCACCGAGAGTTAAAAAAGAATCTCTGACGCTGGAAAGTAGCCTTGACGATCTACACAAGATCGTTAGTCACTACGGCGGGAACGGGCAAGTCAGGTTGATCGGTCACTCATGGGGCGCCATGTTGGTGGTCGGGTATCTGGGCAGACACCCCGAACGCGTGAGCCATGCGGTGGTGGTTGAGCCAGGCATCCTTAATCCCATCTCGGCCAAGGAGTTTGTTCGCCGCTTCAAGGCATCGCAATCATGGTGGGATGCTCTCCCATTGCTCAAATACATCTTGCTTACGCCTTTCGTTTCAAGCAAGGACGGGCATGAGCGCTTCGACTACGTCATGACGCGGCTGATGAACCGGACCAAACCGGGAGGTGCGTACCAATGCGAGGGTGAATCTATGCCGAAAAACGCTTTCGAGCGTGCAGGCTACGATGCCTTTGACAATATGCTCAAGCCAGTTTTGGATCATCCTGAAAATTTCACCCACGACCTCACGCACCACGTCACCGCATACAAAGGAAAGCTATTGATGCTCAGCAGTGAGTGCAGCTTCATAGGCTACAAGTATCAGCAGGAGTTTCACATTCCATCGCTGCCAGCGCAAACCGTACATCTGGAAGCCAAGGCCATGGGGCACAACATGCTCACGCTCAATGCAGCGTGGAGTGTTACGCTTATCGGCAGGTTTTTCGGTGAAAACGGCTAAACAGCACGCTCAGGCGGATAGCTGACAAGCTTCTTGGCTTTGCGTTAGAGACTGCTTTGGAGCGGAATGAGAGTCAGCAATCAGCCTGAAGCCGACGAAGCCCAATGGGCACGGAATCGGGCTAAGTTGAAATTTTGGTTACCCCAATGCGGACTTTCGCAAAAGACCGCTTCTGGCCCATTCCTGACGAAGTCCGAAGTCCGTCCTGGAATCGCTCCATCCGGACACCGAGGTCCGCAAAGACACAAGTTGCATGTTTGCGACTTTGATTGCCCAAGAATGGGCAGGGCTAGGCCTTTAGCAATATGCAACAAATCTGCGTGCCTTCGTACGGCCCCAGAGCTTCGTTGGTTCATTAGATACCTTTCGGAAAAAGCGAATGTTCAATGACGCGCCAGTGAATAATCCGACGCTGCGGGCCGTGCCCTACTCCATATAAATCAACAATTTGTGAACGGCGCGAGTGGAAAGATCAGTGACGTTCCGCAGGGAGGTTTTCGCCGTAGACCTGCCCCGCTGGCAGCTGACGGGCGATCTTGCCAAAACAGACACTATCTATTTCGTAGCTGCTCCCGCGATATTCTATTGGGCTGCAGCTCGATAGATACCTCAAAAACAGCTCCACAGCAGGTAAATTTTCGGTTTGCAGCCGATTTTTGAGTTGCCGGCGACTTTCAACGGCTTTAAAACGGCGGTTTTGACTTACTTTTAAGGTGCAAAACGGTCTGCAGCCCAATAGAATATCGCGGGAGCAGCTACGCAATACATAGCGAGTGTTTTCTTTAGTGGGCTTGAATCTGCCTGTGATGTGTCTCGTTCTAAGGCGTTTGAGCTGTCCGCAGTTCTGTTCTGTGCGCGCTCTGGGATGGTTGGGGTACAGCGCCGGCCTGCTGCCCGTACAAAACTTGCCCAGTACCCTTCAGGGAAACAACCGCACAGCCCAAGTAGCGCCGCCGATCTGATCAAGTACAAAACTACCCATGACTGTGCGAACCATCCCCATGATCATGCGAATGTCCACCGCCATGGCCGTGCGTATGTCCGTGGTGCTGATGCCGATGCATTTGCCCATCGCCATGCTTATGCCATTCACTCGGGTCGCTTTTGCCGTGGGCGCGCGGGTCTTCGTTAAACACCAATGACTTGACGGTGACCGGCACCGTCCAGGATGGCATGCGGATGCGGCCAAGGTCTACAAAGTCAAAGCCCCACAGGGTGATGCCGTCGATGACCAGCACCTCGCTGCGCACACGCTCGTCTTCTTGCAGCAGGTGACCCAGGTTGTGGGCGATGTCGCCGTCGGTCAGGATGTAAAGGGAGCGCTTTTCTGCCAGCGTGCGCGGCAGGCCTTGCAGCAGGCCATTCGCTAGCGCAGACAGGCGGTCAAAGGAGGGCGCGCCTAGCCAGCGCAGGGAGACGGCGACATCTTGCGAGCCTTCTTCCAGGTCATGGCGGCTGAAGGACTGGGCCAGCGCTTGGGCAATCTCGCCAGACTCGATATGCGCCTCCAGCACCAAATTGAGTGGGATAACTTGCAGGTTTTTACGTGGCAAGAGCACAGCGGGTTCAGAAATAAAAGTAGTGTTGCCGCTTAGCTGCACGCTGTACTCGGATGCGCCCAGCACGGTGGCGCGAATGCATTCGCCAGCAGGCAAGAGCGGCGCGGGCAGCAGGCCGTAGTCCACGCGCTGGCGCACCGCCTGCCCAAACAGCTTGCCCAGGTCGCCAAAGTCGCGCATCTCGCGCTGGTACACATACTCGGCCACACCGCCAGAGAACATGATGCCGTCAAGCTGGCCCCAGTGTTCCACGGGGTCGGTTAAAAACAAATGCTGCAAGTCCTCATGGGTAAAGCGCTGGGTCAGAACGCGCATGAGCGCGTCGGCCATCCACTTGGCTACCTTGGCCAAGTCTGCGCGGCTGACCTTGTGGCCCACTTGCCACTCAAAGCCTGCCTGCTTGGCCAGGTATTGGCCCGCCGGATCGAGGCGGGTTAAGACGTCGTGGTCGTCCACCACCATCAAGCGGCCGCCCAGGTGCACGGCGGCGGTGGCTACCAGCTCGCCGTTTTGCACCAGGCCCAGCTTGGTGGTACCGCCGCCAATATCTACGTTAAGGATGCGGCTTTTACCGTCGTACGACCGCTTTGCTGCGCCCGATCCGTACACGGCCAGCATGGCCTCCATGTGGTGGCCCGCAGTGGCGCAGACAAACTCGCCGCCCTGCTCGGCCAGCACGGCGGCAATCGCGCCACTGTTTTCGCGGCGCATGGCTTCGCCTGTGAGAATCACTGCGCCTGCGTCCACTTCGTCCGGGTGCAGGCCCGAGGCTTGGTAGGCGCGGTCAATGATGCCGCCCAGCGCCTGCGCGTCGATCAGCGTGTCGCTGGAATACGGTGTGAGCGAGATGGGCGACTGGTACAGCGCGGTGCGCTCCACCACGGCGTAGCGGCTGGACAAATCCTCCGCAATGCGGCGCAGGTGGATGCGCGAGAACACCACTTGGGTGCCTGACGAGCCTACGTCTATGCCCACGCTGTGCAAGATCACATTGTCTTGCCGCCACAGGGACTCTTGTTCGCCATCGTCGCCCACAAAGTCGTGGTCATGGTCGTGGTCGGCATCGTCGCCATGGGCATGGCTGGCATCCTCGCCATAGCGGTGGTCTTGCACCGTGTGCTTGGGTTTTTTCTCTTCGGTAGGCATGGGATTGGTTCAATAAAACTGGTCGAAATGCACCTGCTCCATGGGCACTTTGCGCTCCACCAGCAGTTTGAGCAGGGCCTGCGCCATCAAGGGCGGGCCAGCAAAGTAAATCTCCATTGAGGGCAGTTGCCCGCCATAGAGTTGGTCTACCGCCTCGTGTAGGAAGCCGCGCAGTTGGCCTGCGGGCAGGGCTTGGGCGGCGTCCAGGCCCGAGAGGGCTGCGTGGTAAGTACCGCGCTCGCTCCAGCCATGTAAAGTGCTGACCATATCTTGTCCGCACACGTCTTGCGGCGCGCGTGCGCCATAGACAAAGTGCAGCTTGCGCGTCTGCAAGGCGGGGGTGGCAAACGCACCCCGTGCAATCGACACCATGGGTGCCAGGCCCGAGCCGCCTGCAATGCACAAGATGTCACGCGGCGCCTGCGTGCGCAGATAGGCCATGCCGTAGGGGCCGTCGATCTGTACGCTGTCGCCGCTTTGGAGCTGGTCAAACAGCGCTGCGCTACCTTTGCCTTGCGGTACGCGACGTACTTGGAATTCCAATGTTTGAGTCGCAGCACTTTCATAATTGCTCATCGAGTACGCACGCCCGCCCGTTACGCCGGGCAGTTGCACCAGTGCATATTGACCGGGTGCAAAAGCCATGGGCTGGGCCAGCTCCACACGGAATTCAGAAATATCGTGGGTGAGTGCGCGCGTGCACACCAGGCGCGCCGATGTGCGCAGCGGCGCATGCACCGGGCGGTAGTGGTCGCCAGGGCGCAGCTTGATCTGTACATCGCTGGTCGGGCAGCTCTGGCAGCCCAGTGCCTTTTTACGCAAACGGTCTTTGTCAGACAAGCCCGGCGCTTCTGGCCAGTTGTTAGTGACGCTGCCTTCGATCAACTCAAACTTGCAGTTGCCACAGGACCCGACATTGCATTCATAGGGAAAGCCAACGCCACTGCGCAGCGCGGCGCGCAAGAGCGTGTCATCAGGCGCGCAGGTAAAGCTTTGGTCAGTGGCGGAAATTTGAACGGTGTACACAGAGGAGTTCCATGCTCGCAAGAGCGCTTCGTGGTGTGATTTAAAAGAAACTATTGACCCAGTCCGATGAAGTCTTGGATCTCCGTTCGGACTGAGCCTGTCGAAGTCCACGCAAACCCTTCGACAAGCTCAGGGTGAAGGGTTCATATTTCATATTGGCGGATCAATACATGACGCTGACGGTAAAACCTTAAGGCCGATACCCCAGCTGCGTAGAAATCGCCTCAGCGGTACTCAGCAACACGGGTGCCAGGCCACGCAGCTTCTTCAAGGTCAGGCGCTGGCTGGGGCCGCCAATCCCAATCGATGCCACCACTTGCCCGCTCAGGTCACGCAGCGGCGCACTGATGCCGCGCATGTCCAGCTCAGACTCTTCGTCATCAACAGCGTAGCCCACATGGCGCACCTCGGCCAGCATCTTCATCAGCTTGGCCGGCTCCACCACCGTGTTGGGGGTGCGCGGTGCCATGCTGGCAGCCATCACGCGGTTAATCACCTCTTGCTCGCTAAAGGCCACGATGGCGCGGCCTTCGCAGGTACAAAAGGCGGGCTTGATGGTGCCGATATAGCTCTTCATGCGGATGGCCTGGCGGCTTTCCAGGTTGTACAGGTACAAAATATTCGTCTCGTTCATCACTGCCAGATGCACCGTCTCGCCGGTGCGCTCGCGCAGCACGCTCAAGAATGGTTGCGCCATATTGGAGACGTCCAGGCGACGGCGCACCAGCGCGCCCATCACAAACAGGTTGATGCCCAAACGGTAGCGCCCGTTCTCGGGGTTTTGGTCCAGCAGGCCTTCACTCAACAGCGTAACCGCCAAGCGGTGCACCGTGCTCTTGGCTAAACTCAAGCGCTTGGCTAAACTGCTGATGCCAATCTCGGACTCCACTTCAGAGAAGCACTTAAGTACCCGCACGGCGGCGGCTACAGAGGACAGGCGTGAACTTTTGGTGGCTGCTTCAGGCATGGTGGTCGGGGGTGTAAAAGTACGTACGCGGGATACTACACGGTTTCCACTAAAAAGAACACCGTTCCTTATA
This sequence comes from Polaromonas sp., assembly GCA_043749385.1. Lineage (GTDB taxonomy): Bacteria > Pseudomonadota > Gammaproteobacteria > Burkholderiales > Burkholderiaceae_C > JAAFIP01. The sequence continues at coordinate 19,418 of JAYVDN010000166.1, read as the reverse complement.
AGAGAATACCTCTTCGTCGCTCCCGGCAACATCGTGCTTTCGTGTGCCAGTTTCTCACAATGAAAATACCTCAAGGGTAAACCCGAAAGCCTTAAAGCAAGCTCGCACGCTAGACTAGCGCCTCAAGCCATATGTGCCGTTATGCGGATCGTTGTTCTTTATGAAGGAACGATTAATCAGCTTGCGGCCACTCACTATTTAGCCCTGCTTAAAGGGCATTGTCTAGACTCTGGAGAGTAATTTGTGCAAAGCGCTGTAGCGGGTAGTCGGCCACCATCGTGGTGGGCCAAGTTCGATGCCCAATGGTTGGTTATTGGCATCAGCCTGGCGATCGTAGCGGTGCTGGCCTTGGTGCCGTTTTGCTTCATGGTGTGGCAGAGTTTCTTCACGCCAGAAACCGTAGACAACCCAGCCAAGTTCACACTGGGCAACTACGCCACCGCCTATACCAACCCCGAGACCGTGCACACGTTTTGGAATTCAGTAAAGTTTGCGCTGGGCGGTTCGCTCCTGGCCTTTGTCATCGGTACCGCGCTGGCCTGGATGAACGAGCGCACCAACACGCCCATGCGGCGCTTGTTCTACGCGCTGTCGATTGTGCCGCTGATCATCCCAAGCATTTTGTTCACCATCTCGTGGATCATGCTGGCCAGCCCGAAAATTGGTTTGATCAATATGGCCTTCCAGTCCTGGTTTGGCCTGGAAAAACCGCCCTTCAATATTTACTCGCTGTGGGGCATGATTTGGGTGGATGGTTTGCATTACTCGCCGATGGCGTTTTTGCTGATGTCATCGGCCTTTCGCGCCATGGACCCCTCACTGGAAGAGTCGGCCGTGATGAGCGGCTCTAGCGTGCTCAGCACTTTGCGGCGCGTGACGCTGCCTTTGGTTTTCCCGGCCATATTGGCTACTATTTTGACACTGTTTGTGCGGGCGATTGAGTCGTTTGAGGTGCCTGCTTTGCTGGGTTTGCCTGCGGGCATTCAGGTCTTCACGTCAGCCATCTACCAGGCCATCCACCAGTTCCCTAGCCAGATAGGCTTGGCTGCGGCTTACTCTGTTTTCTTGTTGTTGTTGACCTCGGGCGGCATCTATATGCAAGCGCGCATCTCGTCCTCCAGCGGCAAATACGCCACGGTGACGGGCAAAGGCTTTCGGCCGCGCACCATTGATCTGGGCAAGTGGCGCTACCTCACCACGGGCATCTTCATCGTCTATTTTTTATTGATCGTGATCTTGCCCTTCTTGGTGCTGCTGTGGTCGTCCTTGCAAAAGTTTTATGCACCGCCGTCGATGGAAGCTTTGCAGCGCGTCACTTTGGATGGTTACCGCTACATTCTGGCCTCGGAGACGGTGCGCAAGGCCGTAGTCAATAGCCTGTGGATGTCGATGACCTGCGCCACCATCGTCATGCTGCTGGCAGCCGTGGTCAGCTGGATGGTGATCAAAACCAAAATTCCAGGCCGCTGGCTGCTGGACAACATGGCGTCCCTGCCCATGGTGTTCCCCGGCCTGGTACTGGGCGTGTCGATCATGATTTTTTACCTCACCTTTGACATCGGCATCTACGGCACTTTCTGGATCATCTTGCTGGCCTACGTCACACGCTTTTTGCCCTACGGCCTGCGCTACGCCTCTACCTCGATGATCCAAATCAAGAACGATCTGGAAGAGTCCGGTGCCATGAGCGGTGCGAGCTGGTTTACGGTATTCAGGCGCATCGTGTTGCCCTTGCTCAAGCCGGGCCTGGTGGCAGGCTGGATCTACGTGATGATTGTGTCGATTCGCGAGCTGTCCAGCTCGATTTTGCTCTACAGCCCCGGCAACGAGGTGATCTCCATCGTAATTTGGGAGCTGTGGGAAAACGGCCAGTATGTAGAGTTGTCGGCGCTCAGCGTGTTGTTTATCTTCATGCTCTTGATTTTGGTGGGGCTGGCACAGTTTGCAGGCAAGCGCTTTGGGGTCAAAGAGTCATGACCACGCTGATGGCAGTTTTATACAAGGATGTGATGTGCTCAACGTTATAGGTTTACACGCTGAATATGTGAGTGACAAAGGCGTGGTCGTCAAGGCCGCGCAGGATGTCGCGTTTGAAGTGCCGCAGGGCAAACTATTCACCCTGCTGGGCCCCAGCGGCTGCGGCAAGACCACCACCCTGCGCTCCATTGCAGGCCTGGAGCGGCCCACCCTGGGCACCATCGAAGTCAATGGCAAACAGGTCTATAGCGCGCAAAACAAAGTCTTTGTGCCGCCCAACAAACGCGGCTTTGGCATGGTGTTCCAGTCCTACGCCATTTGGCCGCACATGACGGTGTTTAAAAACGCCAGCTTCCCTCTCGAAGTAGGCAACAAAAAATTCAGCACCAAAGAAATCGAGCAGCGTGTGATGAAGGTGCTGGCCTCCGTAGAGCTGGACCATGTGCATGACCGCGATGCGACCAATTTGTCCGGCGGACAGCAGCAGCGCCTGGCCTTGGCGCGCGCACTGGTGATGGAGCCGCAGCTCTTGCTGCTGGACGAGCCGCTGTCCAACCTGGATGCCAAGCTGCGTGAAAAAATGCGCTTTGAGCTGAAAAAAATCCAGCGCGAACTGGGTATCACTACCGTGTATGTGACGCATGACCAGTCCGAGGCGTTGGCACTGTCGCATGAAATTGCCGTCATGCGCGATGGCCGTATCGTGCAGCGCGGCACGCCGCGCGAAATCTACGAAAACCCCAACAGCGAGTTTGTGGCGGATTTTGTGGGCACCATCAACTTCGTCAAGGCCACCGTGCGCAGCTTGACAACGGCCAACGGCAACATGGTGCTCGACAGCGAGCTGGGTTCGCTGGAGCTGCCCGCACAAAGCGATTTACACGTAGGCGAGGCGGTGCAGGTGTGCGTGCGCCCTGAGGATGTCCATTTGAGTGATGCCACCGTCCCTACCGAGCATATGAACCACTTCAAAGGCAGCGTGCATGCTAAGGTGTTTCTGGGTGAGGTGCTTGACTTCCAGGTGAAAGTGGGCGAGAAAGTCATGCTGGCGCGCGTACACCCCAGCCAAAACACCCCCGTGGATCACCCTATTCACATTGTTCTCAATCCGTCCGACTGCATCGTGCTCAAGATGCAAGCGCAAAATTAATACCCCATTGGAAAAGGAAACCACCATGAGTGATGCCAAACCCGCGCCGTCGGCCAACGCAGTGCCCAACGAGTCGCACTACCACAGCAAAAAAGACCGCACTTTTGTGCGCGCCATTGCAGGGCCCTACAACCTCAATGATGAACTGACCCGCCTGCGCGCCATGCCGCGCGTGCGCAAAGGCAAAGACATCAAGTTCAACGACGGGCCGCAGGCCTTTAGTCGCCACTATGTGGAGCCCAAAGACGGCATCACCCAAACCTTCCACATGCACCTGGAAGAATACGGCCCTGGTGGTCGTTCGCAAAAACACGGCCATGTCAACGAGGCCGCCTTCTACATTCTGGACGGCACGGGCTACGAGATTCATGACGGCATCCGCTACGACTGGAAGGCCGGTGACATCGCCATCGTGCACAACAACTGCGTACACCAGCACTTCAACGCCAGCGACCAACGCCCTGCGCGCGCCCTGGTGATCAAAACCAAGCCGATGTATATGTTTATGAACATGCTGTTCCAACACCAGGTCGAGCCGCGCCCGAGCGAGCCTGCTCCCGGCGGCGAGGGCTTTAAGGCCCGCAACGACGAAGACAATTTCAACCACCCACAGGGAGGCTACTAACATGGCATGGGACGAATCAACATCCTGGAGCATGGGCACAGCCCAAGGCAAGTATTACCAAGGCCTGCTCGACGACGCAGCGCAAAAACCTGCGGCCAATGCCAAGCGCCACAAGGTAGTGCACCCGCAAGACATGCCTTGGGAGATGGCGCGCCAAGGCCTGCTCAAGCATTTGCTCAACGAGAGCATGAACACCCGCATGGAGACGGTGGATGCCTACATGCAGATCATTCCACCGGGCAGCAAATCGGGCAAGCACCGCCACTTGGCCGAGGAGTGCGTGTATGTGCTGGAAGGCCATGGCTACGACCTGCACCAGGACTGCGACGTCGAGATCACCGACACCTACCACTGGACACCGCAGGCTGAGGTCAAGCGCTATGACTGGGAAGCGGGTGATGTGATCTACATCCCGCCCAATACTATCCACCAGCACTTCAACGCCAGCCCCGACAAGCCCGTGCGCTTGATTTCTTCGACCAACCGTATTTTTAAATACTGTGGTTTGAATGACTTGGAGCAATTGGAAAACGCGCCGGAGTTTGACCCTTCGGTGGTGCTGGATGCTGACAAAATTTTGTCGTACCTGCGTAAAAAATCCTGATCCCAGCGATTTCAGAAAAACAAAAAGAGAGAACCCGCCCATGGCCAAAGACGCATTAGTTTCTGACGACCTCGCACAGAAATTTGCCACCGAAAAAGAAACGCCCTACACCCGCTGGGTGAAGGCCGAAGGCTTGGACATCATTGGTGCCCACTATGTTCCCAGTTTGAACACGGTAGACCTCAAGCCCTGGGCGCGCAGGGGCGGCAAGGGCGTGTATATCAACCACGAAGCCTCACGCACCTCCAACGACTGCTATGTGTGCGAGATTGCGCCGGGCAAACAGCTGGAGCCGCAGCGCCAGATCTTTGAAGAAATGATCTATGTGCTGTCAGGCCGAGGCTCTACCACGGTATGGAACGACCAGGGCAACCGCATCACTTTTGAATGGCAGGCGGGTGCCCTGTTTGCCATACCCTTGAACTGCTCGCACCAGCATTTCAACGGCTCGGGCAAAGACGCAGCGCGCTTTGTGGCGGTGACCAATGGGCCGCCGGTGATTAACCTGTACGAAGACTTGAATTTTGTCTTCAACACCCAGCACGACTTTGCCAACCGTTTTGGTGGCGAGCCTGATTACTTCAGCGGCAAAGGCGAGCAAAAGGGCTTGCTGCTAGAGACCAACTTTGTCGCAGATGCCGTGAACCTGCCCTTGATGGCCGCCAAAGAGCGCGGCGCGGGCGGTGGGCATATCCGCTTTAACATGGCGCGCGGCTCGATGAACAGCCATATCTCGCAGTTTCCGGTGGGCACCTACAAAAAGGCGCATTGCCATGGGCCTGGCGCACACGTCATTATCCTGAGTGGCGAAGGCTACAGCCTGATGTGGCCCGAGGGCGAAGAGCCGCGTGAATACCAGTGGCAAACCGGCTCGATGATCGTGCCGCCCAATATGTGGTTTCACCAACATTTCAACACCGGGTCAACCCCTGCGCGCTATCTGGCGTTCAAACATGAGGTCGTGTCGATTCGCAATGCGCAAGGCGTGCCCAAAGCCTGGATCAGCCGCCGTGTGGGTGGAGACCAGATCGATTATGCGGACGAAAGCATGGCCGTGCGCACGCGCTTTAGCGACGCGCTGGCCAAGCAGGGGTTGGCCCCACGCATGGACGAAGCGTATGAGACCGAACTACCTACTTTGCCAACGAAATCTTGATTGAGGAGTATTGCCATGAGCCCATCCCACTTTACCCGCCGCCGCGCCCTGCAAGCTGGGGCCTTGGCACTGAGCGGCTCAGCGCTGGGCTCTGCTTATGCAGCTGATGCGGGGGTAACGGCCAGCATCGCCAATCTGTCCGGGCCAGACCGGCTGGCCAAATTGGCCGAAGGCGCGCGCAAAGAAGGCGTGCTCAGCATCTACACTTCGGCACCCCTGGACGACGTGGCCGCGCTGACCACGGCGTTTGAGCAGCGCTATGGCGTCAAGTCCAAGGTTTGGCGCAGTGGCTCGGAAAAAGTGCTACAACGCGGCGTCTTGGAAGCCCGCGCCAAACGCTATGAAGTGGATATCTTTGAAACCAACGGGCCCGAGATGGAGGCCTTGCACCGCGAGAAGCTATTGCAGGCCTGCAAGTCGCCCTATTTGGCCGACCTGATTCCCCAGGCCGTGACACCGCACCGCGAATGGATTGCAACGCGGCTCAACATCTTTACGTGTGCCTACAACACCAAGCTGGTGCGCAAGGAAGACCTACCCAAAAGCTATAGCGATTTGCTCCATCCCAAATGGAAAGACAAGCTGGCAGTGGAAGCCGATGATAACGACTGGTTGGCAGGCATCGTGACCCAGATGGGCTATGACAAAGGCGTAGCACTGTTCCGGGAAATTGCTAGTAAAAACAACGTGTCGGTGCGCAAGGGCCATACCTTGCTGACCAATATGGTGGCATCGGGCGAAGTGCCGCTGGCACTGACCTTGTACAACTACAAGGTTGAGCAACTGAAAAATGCGGGCGCGCCGATTGACTGGTTTTCCCTGGACCCTACCATCGCCCGCCCCAACGGCGTAGGCGTGACGCGCTTTGCGCCGCACCCCCACGCAGCCGTGCTGTTCCAGGATTTTGAGTTGTCCGAAGGCCAGGTGATTTTGGGCAAGCGCGACTTCATCCCTACCAGCACCAAGGTGCCTTCTACGCTGAACAAGATGCCTCTGACTTTTGCCGACCCCAAGATGACCTTGGACGATGGCCAAAAATGGAGCAAACTCTACGACGAGATTTTCAGCCGTAAGGCCTCTTGACAGGCACCATACAACAATCCACCCCTAGCGGGTGTTTAAAACAGGAGTGGCACGATGTCCCAGGTTCGTCATGAATTAAGGGCGCGACTGCGCATGTGTCTGGCCACTCTGGCATGTGCAGCGATGCCTATGCTCAGCACAGCCCAGGCGCTCGATCCCGGCTTGCTGACCAGCACCGCCGCAGACCGCACGGCCAAACTGGCTGCGGCAGCCAAAATAGAGGGCTCCCTCACCCTCTACACCTCGATTGCCGAGAAAGATCTCAAACCCCTGATCGAGCCGTTTGAGAAGAAATACGGCGTGAAGGTGAACTCTTGGCGCGCCAGTGGCGACAGCGTGCTCAACCGCACCATCACCGAGAGCAAGGCCAAGCGCTACACGGCAGACATGGTGCACGCAGGCGCGGTGGAGCTGGAAGTGCTGCACCGCGAGAAAATGTTGCAACGGGTAGCGTCGCCGCACTTTGCAGACCTGATGGAGGGCAGTGTGCCCGCCCACAAAGAATGGGCTACTACGTTGTACTCGCTGTGGGTGCAGTCCTACAACACCCAAAGCGTCAAGGCCGCAGAGCTGCCTAGAACCTATGCTGATTTGCTCGACCCGCGCTGGAAGGGGCGCTTGGGCTACGAGGTAGAAAACATCGACTGGTTCGTCACTGTGGTGCAGTCCATGGGCGAGGCCAAAGGCCTGAAATTCTTCCGTGACTTGGCTTCGACCAATGGCATTTCGGTACGCAAAGGCCATACCAATCTCAACAGCATGGTCGCTGCGGGCGAGGTGCCGCTGGCACTGACGGTGTACAACTACATGCCTGAGCAACTGAAAAAGAAGGGTGCACCGATTGACTCCATCGTGCTGCAACCCAGCGTAGCTCGGGCCAATGGCGCAGGCGTGATGCGCTACGCACAGCACCCCGCAGCAGCGGCCTTGTTCATGGATTATTTACTGGGCGAAGGGCAAAGCGCCTTTGCCGCTTTGGAGTACCTGCCCAGCAATTTGAAAGTGCCCTCCCCGCAGCGCAATAACAAAATCTTGATCGTCGATCCGATCGAAAGCCTGGACCAGCGCGATAAGTGGCGCAAGCTGTATGACGAGATCATCTTGAAGGGAGCGCGCCAGTGAACACCCAAGCCATCAACCCCGTATCGCGACTCGATTACCGCAACATGGGGTTGATCACCCTGGGCCACTCTCTCACGCACTGGTACCCCGCTACCTTCTACATGCTGCTGCCTTTGATCGGCGCGGAGATGGGCTTAAGTTACAGCCAAATCGGCTTCATCATGACCTGCCAGTATGCGGCCGGCGCGTTGTCCAATGTACCCGGCGGCATGCTGGTAGATGTGTGGGGGCGCAAGGGCCAGCTGATGGCACTGTCCTTGTTTTGGGTGGGGTTTCCGTACCTGCTGATGGGCTTTAGCACGCAGTACTGGATGCTGCTGGTGTGTGTGATGCTGGTGGGTATCGGCAACAACCTGTGGCACCCTACCGCCATTCCGCTCTTGGGGCGCATGTTCCCGCAGCGCAAGGGGCTGGCACTCTCCCTGCACGGCATGGGCGGCAATGTGGGTGACGCACTGGCACCGCTGGCGGTGGGTATTTTGCTCACCACGCTGTCCTGGCGCGAGATTGTGATGATCAACGTGATCCCCGGGGCGGCGATGTCGGTACTGCTCTTGTATTTTTTAGGCGCCATGACCTTTGCACCCAAATACGCCAAACCCACAACAGCAACGCCGGCAGCGCCAACAGATGGGCCGCAGTCTGGCATGGCCAATGTCAACAGCGGTGGCCAGAGTATGGGCAGCTATATGCAAGGCCTGCGCAGCCTTATGCGCACGCCAGGGCTGATGATGCTGACGCTCAGCTCGTCGTTCCGCTCCATGACGCAAGGCACCTTACTCACCTTCTTGCCACTGTACCTGGCCAAGGAAATGCATTACGAAGTGTTTTGGGTCGGCGCGGTGATGGCCCTGCTACAGATTGCGGGTTTTATCGCCTCGCCGATTGCCGGGCATCTGTCAGACACCATGGGACGGCGCAAAATTTTGATCACCAGCTTCGGCGTCAGCGCTGCGGTGCTGGTGCTGATGACCTTTGCCGGTGGTTCCATCCTGTTTGTGTATTTGATCGCCGTGCTGGGCTTCTTCCTGTACGCGGCCCGGCCCATCATGCAGGCCTGGATGCTGGAGGCCACCCCGCCCAACATGGGCGGCACGGCCATTGGCCTGATGTTTGGCATGCAATCGGGTGCGCAGGCCATCGCGCCGATCTTGGGCGGCATCGTGGCTGACCGCTACGGCCTGATGGCAGCGTTTTATTTGCTAGCGGCCACCATTATTTTGGCCAACATCATGGTGCTATGGATACCCACTGCGAAGACGGAGACCGGCAATGGATGAGCTTAGTGCGAACCAGTCCGCAAGCAACTTAGCAAGCCACACAGCAAACCCGCAGCCAGCGGGCGCACAAGCCAACTCTGCAATGAGTCCCGAGGCCAGCCGCCGGGGATTTCTGCGCGGCTTGGCCAGTGCATCGGCTGCGGGCCTAGCGCTGGCCAGCCAGCATGCGCAGGCGGCAGATACCCCGGCTAGCACCACCCCTGGTGCGGCGGCAAGCGCAGGCGCAGCGCCCAAAGCCGCCAACGACAAAAACATCATCGCCCGGCCCGGCTCCGACTTCATGGTCGATGTCATCAAAAGCCTCAAGCTCGACTATTTGGCCGCCAACCCCGGATCGAGTTTTCGCAGCCTGCATGAGTCGGTGGTGAACTACGGCAACAACCAAAGCCCTGAGCTGATCACCTGTCTGCACGAAGAATCCTCCGTCGCCATTGCGCACGGCTATGCCAAGGCCTCCGGCAGGCCCATGGGCGTGATGGCGCACGGCACGGTGGGCTTGCAGCATGCCGCCATGGCGATCTACAACGCCTGGTGCGACCGCGTGCCCATGGTGATCTTTGCAGGCAACGGCATCGATGCCAGCAAGCGCAGGCCCGGAACCGAGTGGGCGCACTCGGTGCAGGACGCCGCGCTCCTGGTGCGCGACTTTGTCAAGTGGGACGATGCGCCAGCATCCCTGCAGCACTTTGCCGAATCTACCGTGCGCGCCTACCGCGTGGCCACCACCGGCCAGCAGGGCCCGGTGGTCATCATGGCCGATACCGACTTGCAAGAAGATGCCATGCATGGCCCCGTGCCCAGCATCCCGCAGCTGCGCCCCGTGCGCCCCGTGCAAGGCGACAGCGCCTCACTGGCCGAAGCGGCGCGCCTGCTGCTCGGCGCAAAGAACCCGTTGATACTGGCCGACCGCGCCGCGCGTGACCAAGAGGGCGTGAAGCACTTGGTGGCGCTGGCTGAGACGCTGCAAATACCCGTAGTGGATCTGGGTGGCCGCATGAACTTCCCGAACACCCACCACCTGAACCACAGCGACCTTAAACGCGCTTTGGTGCGCGATGCGGATGTGATCCTCATGCTGGATGTGGGCGACCCATGGGGCCAGCTCAATACCGTGGAAGAGCCGATGCGCACTACGCGCTCGCTGTCGCGCCCCGATGTCAAAGTCATCACCATCGGTTTTGGCGAATCGGCCATCCGCTCCAACTACCAGGATTTTCAACGTTTTCTGTCGGTGGACTTGGCCATCCACGGCGAGGCGCAGGCCTCGATGCCGGTGCTCACCGAGCATATCCTCAAGCTGGCCACGCCTGCGCAGCGCAGCGCCGCTGCTGAGCGCCGCGAGCCCATGCAAAAGCGCTGGGATCGACAACTGCAATCAGCCAAAGACGCCGCAGCCCTTGGCTGGGATGCCTCGCCCATCAGCACCGCCCGTTTGGCGATGGAAACGTGGGAAGTGATCAAAAACGAGCCTTGGTCACTGGCGGTAAGCGACCGCATCGCCTGGGCGCGCAAGCTGTGGCCGACCACCCAGTACCACCAGATGCTGGGCGGCTCCGGCGGCCAAGGTGTGGGCTATGGCCTGCCTGCCTCGGTGGGTGCCGCTCTGGCTAACAAGGCGCTAGGCCGCATGACGGTCACCTTCCAGCCCGACGGCGACATGCTCTACGCCCCCGGTGCGCTGTGGACGGCCGCACACCACAAAATCCCGCTGCTCATGGTGATGCACAACAACCGGGGCTACTACCAAGAGGTGATGCACCTGCAGCGCATGGCCTCCCTGCACAACCGCCGCACCGACCAGGCCTGGATCGGCAACAGCCTGCGCAACCCGGACATCGACTTTGCCAAAATCGCCCAAGGCCACGGCGTGTGGGCCGAGGGGCCGATCAGCGACCCGACGCTACTACGTGGGGCGTTGCAGCGTGCGTTGGCGCAGGTCAAGCAAGGGCGGCCAGCGTTGGTGGATGTGGTGTGCCAGGCCAGGTAGACATCTGCATTGCTATTTTATCAATAGCTGTTTGCGCTGTATTTTATGACCTCCAGGCATAAAACCTGTAAATTACGGAGCGCGCATAGCGTCTCGTAAGACGGGAATGCTAGATACAGCGGGAGCCGTTGGCATGCTTTGCACAAAGGCGTACAAGTCTTTCAAGCGCGCTGCATCAATATCTCGTTCGGTATATCGAGGCATCACGCTGCGCGGTTTTCGCAATTGCATCTCAAAGGCTGCGAACGGGAAGGGGTTGGGTGCTATGCGTGGCCCGGCGTTACGCTCGCCTCCTTGGCCAAGGGTGCCATGGCAGCTGTAGCACTGGTTTTGCATGTACGCCGCACGGCCGTTTTGCAATGCCGCTGTATCCGGCGTTTGCGCTCCAGCAGATAGGCCACAGGAAAATCCGGCCACCCCCATCAGCAGCGGCGCAATGAAGCGTTTGACGGAAGTTGGAAGGGTGTGCACCATGGGATTTACCTGCTACGTTATTTTTTAGGTTTGGCAGGGCGCTTCTTCTTGGCCTTGCCCGCAATGGCACGCGCGGCGTCTTCTTCCAAGCGGCCTTTGATCTCGGTATTCATCGCCACATCGCTGCGGCGCTGCTTGGCGATTTCTTCACCCGTCACAAAGTAGTCGCCCCGCACGGCGCGCTGGGCCATTTGCTCGTTGCGCTCGCTCCAGTCGCCCAGGGAGTAGCCAAACCAAGGCGCTTCGGGTTTGAGGGTGGGCAGGCCCAGCTCGTCCCAAATTTTCTTGGCATTTTCCATGAACTCTTTTTTAGGCAAGGCAATCGGCGGGAAGTTGTCTTTGAGTGTCGCGTCAATCAACATGGATGCATCCACGCCGTTGTTGCGCGCGCTGCGCGGGCCGTGGCCGGGGTCGCGGTTGTTGAGAATTTGTACATCCAGCGCAAAGTTGGCGCGGTAGCTCATGGCCCACAGCAGGGCATCGGCATTGTCGGGGTCGATGTCGTCGTTGATGGCGATCACCATCTTGCCGCCGGAGCGCAGCAAAGAGGCCGCGCCGTACAGCGCACGCCACACTTCGGTGGGCGGCGTTTTTCGGTCTACCACCACGGCAATCACTTTGCGCAAATTGGTCAATGGCTCGTGCATCGAGACTTTGATCACGCCCTTGATGCCCATTTGGCGTTTGAGATGGTTTAAAAACACCGGCTCCAGCGCCACGCGCTTGATCAAGCTGGACTCGGACGGCGTTACCTGCGAGATGATGGACGTGAGGATGGCATCCTTGCGGCGCGTGATGGCGGTGACCTCCATGTAAGCGTTGAACTCTTGCAAGTTCACATGGCCGTGCGACTCGCCAAAAGGGGCTTCTGGTTCCAGGTATTCGGTGATGATGTAGCCTTCGATGACGATCTCGGCCTCTGCAGGCACCAGCAGATCGACAGTCTTGCACTTGACGACATTGATGGGTGCGCCAGCCAGGCCCCCGGCCACGTGCAGCTCATCCACATCTTCGGCCAGCTTTTGTGCCGAGGTAAATGCTACGCAGGGGGGGCAGCCCAAGATCACCGCCGCTGGCAGGCGCTGGCCGCGTGCCTTGGCTTTTTCCCAGTGGGTATAAATGCCGGGCTGGTTCTCCAGCGACGGGTTCATGCCCAGGCGGGTAGGCGACTTGACCTGGCCACGGTAGATGCCCATGTTCTGGATGCCGCTGTCAGGGTCTTTGGTGATGTACTGCGACAGGGTGGTGTAGGGGCCATTGTCCCAGCCGGGGGTGGAGATAGGGATGGGAATGCTGTCCAAGCCCTTGCCGGGTTTAAGCAGTTCTTTGCCCTGGATGACGATCTCCTGGCAGGGTGCGGTGTCTACGACATTGGGCAAAATAGGATGCGTGATGGCATGGTTCCACGTCTTGCCAATATCTTCAATAGCGCAGCCCATGCCCACGCTGTAAATCTTGCGGGTAGCGGCCAGTGCACCTACCGCCACGGGGATGTCGTACTTGCGGCCCTTGCTGTCGGTCACATTGGTGAACAAAAACGCCTTGCGATCCGGCTCGGCAATGCCACCGCGAAACTGCCAGCGCACCAAAGGGTGCATCTCGGTGTCTTTGTTGATGGGGCGGTCTACCGTGATGAGCAGCCCGGCTTTGTCGAGTGCCACCAGATGCTCGTGCAGATCGGGGTAGCCACGCTTGCTACGGATGGGGTTCTTTTTTGTGGCAGTCTTGGAGGTGGAAGTTTTCATTGTGCTTTTGGTATTCATTTAGCCTGCTTGGTCACCGCATCTTCAAACGCTTTGTTCCATTTGGCAAAGTTGTCGATGGTAAATTCCGGGTCAATCACGTTCAATTTCAAGTCTGGGTAAGGTGACGCAACCTTGTTACTGGCGGGAAAGTAATGCAAAGAGGCCAGTAATTTCTGCGTCTCGGGGGACAGCATGTAGTCATAGAACAATAGTGCCGCATGGGGATGTGGTGCGCGCGCGGCAATCCCCATATTGAAGCCCTGTGCTACCACGGGCTCCATGGCAAACCAGTCCACCGGCTTGCCTGCGCGCTTGTCTTTTTCGGGCAGATCAATGTACACCGTCAGGGCTAGCGGCACTTCACCGGCGATCACCAAGTTATGCAGCAGAGAGACGCCCAGGCGCGACGACATGCCGTTGCGTGCAACGATGTCTTTAAACAGTTTGGTGCCTTTTTCTTCACCCATGGTGGTCACCACTTTGGCATACCACTCTTCGGCCTTGGCTTCAATGCCCAGATTGCCCCTCCATCTTGGGGCTATTAAATCTGCGAAGGTTTTGGGTAGCTCTTCTCTTTTGATAGCGTTGGTGTTGTACGAGTGCACCACCACATTCATAAACACGGTGGACCACTGCTGGTGGGCAGGCACAGAGCTTGGCACCAGGTCTTTAAAATAGGGCGACAGCACGGGCTGCAAAATCTTCTCGCGGTGCAGCGCCACCATTTCGCTGGCAGGCATCATGATCAAGTCCACCTCGTGGCGCTTCCCAGCCGCTTCGGTCAACACCCGCTGCGTCACGTTATTGCTGCCTGAGCGCCAGGCTTTAACTTTGATGTTGTATTTTTTTTCAAACGGCCCCACGATCAGCGGCAGGTCTTGCGGGCGAAAAGCTGTGTACACGGTCAGATTGGCTTCTTTGTTGGCGGCTGCCAGTATTTTGTCGTTGCGATCTGATTTGTCAGACAGTAGCAACGAGTCCGTTTGCGCAAAACTTGGCCATACCAGGCAGAGCGCGGCCACAGCGCAGAGACCGCGGCGCAGCGTCATGCAGGTCATGTTTTTCATGAACTTCTTTCAGAATGAAAAAAGCAGATGCTCCTACAAGAGCATCTGCTAATTTGTCTGACGTCGAATTAGAACTTAACTTGAATGCCTAGCGCCAAGTTCGTCGCCTTGCCGCCCACAGCACTGCCTGCGTAACGGGTGCTATCGCCAGAAGTGTTGATGCCGTACAGGGCGAAAAAGCCGATGTTTTTGTCTAAATCGTAGCGGGTGCCCAAGCTTAACAAGGTGCCGCCTTGACCGGCGGTGGTACACACTGCGCCGCCCAATCGGGTGCATTCGCCTTCTGCGCTCTTGGCGTAGTTGGCTGCAACCAAGAATTGCGGCGTAATGCTGTATTCGCCGCTGACTTGCCAACCCGTGGTGGAGTAGCCCGTGAATTTACCGACTACCGTGGCTTCTTCGGTGTATTTCAGCTTCGAGATATCAGCGGCAACGCGGAATGAACTGGCTTTGTAGCCTACCGAGAATCGGTTGGCGGTATCTTTGGAGTTAGGATTGGAGTTCAAAATCGTAGTTGCAGCCACGGTGGCACCTGTGCCGCTGAACGTGCGATAGTCTTTGTGGGTCTCAGAGCCGAAACCTACGTAGAACGAATCATTGCTCCAGTTGATACCCATGGAGGACAAGGCTCTGTTTTGTGTCGCTGTTTTATTGGGATCGGGACGGTAGGATAAACCCAGTTGAACACCTGCCCACTTAGGGCTGATCCAGAGTAATTGGCCGCCGATGCGGGTGTTGAATGAGCCAGTACCTGCGGCTTGCGTGGTCACTGTGGTGGGCGTGATCACGCCGGTAGTGGTGTTGGCTACGTTCGTGGTTACTGAGCTGTCAACGGTGACCGATCTCCAACTTGCATTTGACACCAAGCCAGCGGTAGAAACAAAATTGCTTGAGCTGACACCGAGCATGCGCACTCGATCGCCAAACTGCTTGTAGATGGTGTCTTGCTGTCCAAAGCTGAAGGTGCCAGCTTGTTCCTGCTCTACGTATAAAAACGCATCGCGCGTATCGGTAAATAAAGAGGAACCAGACTCGACGTTAGTATTCAATGAGCCTTGAAGGTCATAGCCAGCAGTGAGGCTGCCGAAAGTTTTTTTGCCTTTAAAGCCAATGTAGGAGTTGACCCAGTTGAGTTGGGTTTTAGAAATGGGCGCTGTAGACTGAGTCACTGCCTGCGCTGCGGTAACTACGGGTGCAGCTAACGACGATCCGCTAGTCATATGGCTACGAGCAGTGCCGGTGAAACCATCACTAAAGCTACTAGTTTGGTATTGCGGGTAAAAATTGCCATACACATCCAACAAGTCGCCAGCCACTGGCACAGCGTGCGCAGTGGTGGCCAATCCGATGGTTGCAAAGCAGCCTAATGCGAGCGCGCGGTATTTAAAGTTCATGTCGTCTCCAAGTTTGAAGTAATCTGAGGGGCCCCAAAAATCTGGGTAAAGCATCTGTCTCTAGTTCCTTTATGTGGAACTTTGTTCTTTCAAGCAAGACAGTACCCGTATTAAGCTGAATAAACATTTGGCTACGAATACGGATTTACCCTTTACGTAGTTTCCAGTTGCCTTCTTGCAACATCTAAGCAGGCACTGAATTCGCGCAAATTTCTCGCGCTGTGGGGTGGCAAACTGCCAGCCCTCAGACCCGCTGCATCGCGTGAGATTAACTCTCGGACAGGTAAGCCCTGTTGACGCTGTTGATGGACTTGGTTTAGCATATTAGAACGTCGTTCTTTATAACGGAACGATAAATTCTCACAGCACTTGCTACTTTTCATCCCCAGTCTAGCTGGGGCCCACTCTACTATTCACAGCACCACTCCATGCCGCACGATAAAGACACCTCCCATTGGCACGAACCTTCAGGCAACAAAAAAGCCGGGTTTGGCGAGTTTAAAAAACAACCCACGCCGTATGACGCATTCATGGAGGCCGAGGGCGTGCCTGTGTTTCGTGACGTGGGCATCCACAAGGTGCAAAACTTGCCGCTCGCGCCGTGGAAGCGCACGGGTGGCAAGGGCCACTTTATCCAGTTGCTCGGCACCGAGACCAAGTGGGGCTGCTTTGTGGTGGAGGTGCCGCCTGCGGGCGCGCTGCATGCGCAAAAGCATATGTATGAAGAAATTTACCTGGTGATCGAGGGCCGGGGCACCACCGAAGTTTGGCAAGAGGGCGACACCAAGAAGCATGTGTTTGAGTGGCAAAAGGGCTCGATGTTTTCGATTCCCATGAATGCCTGGTTTCGCATCGTCAACGCCACCTCGGGCGGCGCGCTGCTGCTGGCGGGTAACACCGCGCCCAATGTGCTGAACATGCTGAACAACGTGGAGGCGGTGTTTAACAATCCGTTTATCTTCCGTGACCGCTTTAACGGTGCGGACGACTTCTTTAAAGCCAAGGACGAGATCGAGCCCGACCCGGTGCGCGGCCTGGCCATGCGCCGCACCAACTTCATTCCCGATGTGGTGCACTGCGATTTGCCGCTGGACAACCGCCGCTCGGTGGGCTGGCGCAGGGTCGAACCCTTCATGACCAACAACTGCTTTTACTTCTGGATCGGCCAGCATGAACAGGGCCGCTACTCCAAGGCGCATGCCCACACCTCTGCTGCCGTGCTGGTCTGCCTGAGCGGCAAGGGCTACACCTACACCTGGCCCGAGAAGCTGGGCGAGACTCCATGGAAAGACGGCAAGGCTGACCAAGTGCGACGCATCGACTACGAAGCGGGTGGCCTGGTGTCGGCTGCGCCCGGTGGCGCGCGCTGGTACCACCAGCATTTCAGCTCGGGTGCCGAGCCACTGCGCCTGACGGCCTGGTTTGGACCGCACAACCCCGGCCGCGACCCCGGCGCACCCGGTGCCAAGCACACCGACTACACGGCGATGGACGTGACCGAGGGCGGCACCTCCATTCCCTATTGGATGGAAGACCCGTTTTTGCGCACCGAGTACGAAGCCGATTTGGCGCGCAACGGTATCGCCACCCGCATGGATCCGGCCTGGTATGTGAAGCCCGAGGGAGCGGTAGCCAAGAAGTCGCTGGATGGGCCGATAGGGGCGGCGGGCTGATGGCCTGCCCACGCGGCGTGGATTGCGCATGAACGCGTTAGTGGAAAACCTCCCCCACAGAGAAACTGTGACCGGGGGACGCCCTGAAGACAGCGCTACCGGAGGCCGCGTGTTCTTCAGCAGTGTGCGGCGCAGCATGGAGTTTGAGGACGAGATCGTATTGGTCAGCGTGGGTGTGGACATTGGTTCATCTACCTCGCACCTGGTGTTCTCGCGCTTGGTTTTAGAACGTCTGGACAACCGCTACATCGTCGCTGAGCGCACGCTCTTGCATGAGTCAGATGTGCTGCTCACACCCTATGCAGCCGACCAGAGCATTGATCCAGAGGCGTTGGGCAATTTCATCACTGCGCAGTACGCGCAGGCGGGCATCACGCCCGATGCTATCGACTCGGGTGCCTTGATTCTCACGGGGGTAGCCGTGCGGCGCAGCAATGCGCGCGCCATTGCCGATCTGTTTGCAGAGCAAGCGGGAAAATTTGTCTCGGTCAGTGCAGGCGACGCGCTGGAGACCACGCTGGCCGCCTTTGGCTCGGGCGCGGCGGCGCGCTCGGTACGCGAGGGCGCGCGGGTGATGAACATCGACATCGGCGGCGGCACCACCAAGATTGCTATTTGTGAAAAAGGCGCACTGTCCGATCTGACCGCCGTGGATATCGGTGCGCGCATCCTGGCCTTTGATGTCGAAGGGAAACTGACTCGTATCGAAGTGGCTGGACAGCGCTTTGCACGCGATGCGGGCATCAACCTGGCGCTGGGCCAGAGCGTTGCAGCGGATGACTTGCACCGCATGGTGGGCTTGATGGCCGACTGCCTCTTTGCCGTCGCCGGCGGTGGCGTAGCCGATGCGGCTACCGCTGCGTTGTTGCGGCTGGACCCTTTGCGCGTTGGCCCACAACCCGATGTGCTGACGTTTTCTGGCGGCGTGTCCGAATACATCTACGGCCGCGAGCCACAGAGCTATGGCGACCTGGGGCCAATGCTGGCCGCTGCAGTGTTGCAGCGTGCCAGTCAATGGGGGCCTAAACTAGAAGCGCCTGAGCAAGGCATCCGCGCCACCGTCATTGGGGCTTCCCAATACACCGTGCAGGTCAGCGGCAGCACCATTTATGTCGAGCCTCCCGGGCTGCTGCCGCGTCGCAATGTGCCCGTAATTGCGCCCCAGCTGGATTTGCAACCGGATGACTTAGACCGCACAGCCATTGCAAGCGCCATTCGTCAAGCCCTGCGCAGGCTGGATCTGCACGCCGGTGAGCAGGCGGTGGCCCTGTGCTACCGTTGGCAAGGCTCGGCCACATTCGCGCGGCTGGATGCCTTTTGCCACGCCGTGGCCGATGGCATGGCGGGCATCATTGCCCAAGGTCACCCATTGATTTTGGTGGGCGAGGCCGATTGTGGTGGGCTGATTGGCATCCATTGCCACGAGGAGGCGCGCATGACTTGCCCCGTCATATCGGTCGATGGTATCAACCTGAATGAGCTGGACTTTATCGACATCGGTGCGATGCTGGAGACCTCGGGTGCGGTGCCCGTGGTGATCAAATCGCTCGTGTTTCCTACGTCGGCGGCTTTGGGGCGGACTGCCTCCAACGCGCCCGCTCAGCAGAGTTGAACGGTCATGCTCTACCCCTCCATAGAACCCTTTGCCAGCGGCATGCTGGATGTCGGGTGGGGGCACAGCATGTACTGGGAGCAATGCGGCAACCCTCAGGGCCAGCCCATCGTGTTTTTGCACGGCGGGCCCGGCGCGGGCTGCACGCCCACGGCGCGCCGGTGGTTTAACCCACTGCACTACCGCATCGTGTTGCTAGACCAACGCGGCTGCGGACAGTCCACACCCCACGCCAGCACCCTGCGCAATACCTTGGCACATTTGGTGCAGGACTTGGAGCAACTGCGCAGTGTGCTGCAGATCGAGCGCTGGTTGCTGTGCGGTGGCTCTTGGGGCACTACGCTGGCTCTCGCCTATGCGCAGCAGCACCGCGCACGCGTGCAGGGCATGGTGCTGCGCGGGGTGTTTACCGCCCAGCCGCAGGAACTGGATTGGTTGTACAAACCCGGCGGTGCCAGCCAAGTCTTTC
>JAYVDN010000165.1:0-7350 GCA_043749385.1 Polaromonas sp. | reverse complement strand
GGGCATTGCCGTGGCCGCGCTGGTGACCGGGCTGTTGGTCAAGGCTTTTGGCTGGCGGGTGGCGTTTGCGGTGCCGGGGGTGGTGTGTATTGCGGTGGGTTTGTGGTTTGCGTGGGTGTGCCCGCGCGAAACGATGGCCCCAGCCAAGCGCGGTATCAAGGCCAAGGTAAGTCTGTCGCCCAAACAATTAGCCCGCGCTTTTTTGGTGATGACCACCGCTGCAGCCAGTGGCGGGCTGCTGTTTAACATCACCACCAATGGCAACACGCAGTTGCTCACCGAGCGCTTTCAGGGCGTGATGCAAGACCCGGCCAAGCTGGGTTTGCTGCTGGCCTCGGTGTACGCTATTGCCTCGCTGGCGCAGGTGGTGGTAGGGCGTTTGATTGACCGCTTTCCGATTCGCAACCTGTACCGCTGCGTGGTGGTGCTGCAAATCCCCTTGCTGCTGCTGGCGGCCACGGCGCAGGGCTGGTGGCTGTATGCGGCGCTGATTGGGGTGATGGTGTCGGTGTTTGGGGCCATCCCGTTCACCGACGCGATGATTGTGCGCTACGTGGACGACCATATGCGCTCCCGTGTGGCGGGCATGCGCCTGGCGGTGTCGATTGGCATCAGCTCGGTGGCGGTGTGGGCGCTGGGGCCGCTGGTGAAGTCGGTAGGCTTTGGCAGTGTGTTGATGCTGCTGGCGGGGGTGGCGGTGTTCACCTTTTTAGTAGTGAGCTGGCTGCCTGACGAGCCAGCGCGTGCTGCGCCAGGCTAATTTCACAAGAAAATAAACCTGCAAGCCAATAGAATATCGCGGGAGCAGCTACTAAATATGTAGCGTTCTGTTATCCAAAAACCATGAAAAACGTAGACAGCCTGCGCTGTCTACGCCTGTTTTCGCCTTAGGCCTTCTTGTACGCCACTACTTTTTGGCGCTGCTCGCCCAAGCCTTCGATGCCCAGGGTCATCACATCACCCTTTTTCAGGAACTGCGGCGCGGGCTTCACGCCCATGCCTACGCCGGGGGGCGTGCCGGTGATGATCACGTCGCCGGGCAGCAGGGTCATAAACTGGCTGACGTAGCTGACGATTTTGGCGGCGCCGAAGATCATCGTCTTGGTGTTGCCGGTTTGCATGCGCTTGCCGTTCAAGTCCAGCCACATGGCCAGCTTTTGCGGGTTGGTGATCTCGTCGGTTGTCACCAGCCAAGGGCCGAGTGGGCCGAAGGTGTCGCAGCCTTTGCCCTTATCCCACTGCGGGCCGCGCTCTAGCTGGTATTCACGCTCGCTCACGTCGTTGGACAGGGCGTAGCCTGCTACATAATTCAAAGCGTCTTTTTGGCTTACGTACGATGCCTTGGTGCCGATGACGATAGCCAGCTCGACTTCCCAGTCGCCTTTGACCGAGTTTTTGGGCAGCATCACGTCGTCGTTCGGCCCCTGGATGCAGCTGATGGCCTTCATGAAAACGATAGGCTCTTTGGGGATGGCCATGCCAGCTTCTTTGGCGTGGTCAGAGTAGTTCAGGCCGATGGCGATGAACTTGCCGATACCCGCGACCGGGCAGCCCATGCGGGGCGTGCCGCGCACAGCGGGCAGTTTGTCGGTTTTGATTTTGGCGATCTTTTTGAGGGATGCCTCGCTCAGTTGCGCCGCGCCTATGTCGGGCACCACTGCGCTCAAATCACGCAGCACGCCTTTGGCGTCGATGATGCCGGGCTTTTCTTTGCCGGGGTTGCCGTAGCGAACTAGTTTCATGGTTGTCCTTGTTGAGTAGTTAGTGGAAGGGGAGAGAAAGCGGGCTTGGCCGGACGCAGAGGACGCAAAAGTTACGCAAAGGACGCAAAAGAAAACCAAAAAAAAGAATTCAAAAATACTTGGCTTCTACCTGGTTTCTACTTGGTTTTTATTTGGTATTTTTTTGCGTCCTTTGCGTAATCTTTGCGTCCTCTGCGTCCGGTATTCATTCTGTCTTGTATTTCAAATTTTAATATGTCGCCCGGCCACCCGACAGGTCGAACACTGCGCCGGTAGAAAACGAGCAGTCTTCGGTGCATAGCCAGGTCACCATGGCGGCAATTTCTTCTACCAAGCCAAAGCGGGCCATCGGTATTTTAGACAGCATGAAGTCGATATGCGACTGGGCCATCTGGTCAAACATGGCGGTCTTGACCGCAGCGGGGGTGACGCAGTTGACGCGCACACCCGTAGCGGCGAGCTCTTTGCCCAGTGACTTGGTCAGCGCAATCACTGCTGCCTTGCTGGCGCTGTAGGCGCTGGCGTTGGGGTTGCCTTCTTTGCCTGCGACGGAGGCGATGTTGACGATGCGGCCGTAGTTACGTTGGCGCATGAAGGGCGAAAGTTCGCGGCAGCAGTAAAACAGGCCGTGCACGTTGATGTCGAAGACGCTTTTCCAGTCGTCCACCGGGTAGTCGGCCAGGGGCATGTTCGGGCCGGTGATGCCTGCACTGTTCACCAAAATGTCTACCGGGGCATGTTGCTCGCTGGCAGCGGCAGCGCGGGCTACCTCGGCATGGTCGGCCACGTTGACCCGTACGGTGTGCACGTTGTTGCCCAGCAAGCCCTGCGCTTGTTTTAGCGCCGCATCGTCCCGGTCCCACAGCGTGAGCCGCGCGCCCGAGGCCAGCATGCGCTGGGCGATGGCCAGGCCAATGCCGGAGGCGCCGCCGGTAATCACTGCGTGGCGTTTTTGTAAATCAAGTTGGTTCATGGTGTAGGCGTTAAATGGAAATGCCGCCGTCTATGTTGTACGCCTGCCCCGTGACAAAGGCGGATTCGTCACTGGCCAGAAACACCACCAAGGGCGCAATCTCGTCGGCTTGCGCTAGCCTGCCCATTGGTTGGCGGGCAATAAACTGGGCGCGCGCGGCTACCGGGTCGTCAAACGCGTTGATGCGGTCCCCCAGCGAGGGTGTGTCTACCGTGCCGGGGCAGATGGCGTTGCACCGCACGCCTTGGGCTACAAAATCTACCGCCACCGATTTGGTCAAACCAATCACTGCGGCCTTGGTCGTGCCATACACCATGCGGTTGGGCAGGCCCTTGATGCTGCTGCACACGCTGGCCATGTTGATGATGCTGCCACCGCCATTTTTCAGCATCAGCGGCAGGGCCGCTTGGATGGCCCACATTTGCGCACGCACATTCAGCTGAAACGCGAACTCCAGATCGCTGTCTTTGGCTTGCAACGCGCTGCCCGCATGCACCACGCCAGCGCAGTTGAACAGCACGTTCACATTGGGAATCGATGCAACAACCGCCGCGATGGCCGCTTTGTCCAGCACGTCCAGCACCACGGTACGAATGTTGGCCACGCCTTGGTAGCTTTGCAGCAGCGTGGGGTTGATGTCGGTGGCTATCACCTGCGCACCTTCGCGCGCGAGCGCCAGCGCGCTGGCTTGGCCTATGCCTTGACCGGCGGCGGTGATAAGGGCGGTTTTACCTTGTAGTCTCATGGGGTACAACGTGGATCTGGAATGATGCATATCATAGTACCATTAGAAATGGCCATCCCATGTCGCCCTTGGGCGGGCACTCTTGTTCAGAGAAAGTACCTTGCACTATGAATGCATTTATCCAGCTCCATCCCGCTGACGACGTGGTGATTGCACGCTCGCAAATTGTCGGTGGCACCCAACTCAATGGCATCACCACGCGCGGGCTGATTCCTGCGGGGCACAAGGTGGCCGTGCATGCCATTGCCTCTGGCAGTCCAGTGCGCCGCTACAACCAAATCATCGGCTTTGCTACCAAGGCGATAGCGGCGGGCGAGCATGTGCACACACAGAACCTGGGCATGGGGGACAACAAGGGCGACTTTGCGCGCGACTACGCTTTTGGTGCGGACGTGAAACCTGCCGCGCCGCTGCGCGAGGCCAGCTTCATGGGCATCAAGCGAGCGGACGGCCGCGTGGCCACGCGCAACTACATTGGCATCCTCAGCAGCGTCAACTGCTCGGCCACTGCAGCGCGCGCCATTGCCGACCACTTTAATCGGCAAACCAATCCGTCGGCCCTGGCCGGTTTTGACAACGTGGACGGCATCGTGGCCCTCACCCACGGCACCGGCTGCGGCATGGACACCGAGGGCACGGGCATGCAGATCTTGCAGCGCACGCTGGCAGGCTATGCCACGCATGCCAACTTTGCCGGCATCCTGGTGGTGGGCCTGGGCTGCGAGTCGAACCAGATCAACGCCTGGCTGGCCAACAGCAGCCTGCGGGAGGGTGACACGCTCAAGGTCTTCAGCATCCAGGACACGGGCGGCACCCGCAAAACGGTGGACAAAGGCATAGCGCTCATCAAAGGCATGCTGCCCAGCGCCAACGCAGTCAAACGCGAGCCATGCAGCGCCGCGCACATCACCGTCGGCTTGCAATGCGGTGGTTCAGACGGCTACAGCGGGATCAGCGCCAATCCGGCGCTGGGCGTGGCGGTGGACTTGCTGGTGGCGCATGGCGGTACGGCTATTCTTTCAGAGACGCCAGAAATTTACGGCGCCGAACATCTGCTCACCCGCCGCGCGGTGCGCCGCGATGTCGGCGAAAAGTTGATCGAGCGCATCAAGTGGTGGGAGCACTACACCGCTATCAACGAAGGCGAGATGAACACCAACCCGTCGCCGGGCAACAAGGCGGGCGGTTTGACGACGATTCTGGAAAAATCCCTCGGCGCAGTGGCCAAAGGCGGCACCAGCAACTTGCAGGCCGTGGTCGAATATGCCGAGACGGTGAAAGACAAAGGCTTCGTCTACATGGACACGCCCGGCTACGACCCGGTCAGCGCCACCGGCCAGGTGGCGGGCGGTGCCAACATGATCTGCTTTACCACCGGACGCGGCAGCGCCTACGGCTGCGCACCCTCGCCGTCTCTCAAACTGGCCACCAACACCGCGCTGTGGCAGCGCCAGGAAGAAGACATGGACATCAACTGCGGCGAGATCATCGACGGCGCATCGACGGTGCAAGAAATGGGACAACGCATCTTTGAGCTGGTGCTGGCCACGGCATCGGGCGGGCAAAGCAAGAGCGAGCAACACGGCTACGGGCAAAACGAGTTTGTGCCTTGGCAAGTCGGCGCGGTGATGTGATGGAAAAATAGGTAACGCAAAAAACGCCAAAAGAAAACCAAAAATCGCGAAAATTAAGTAACCCGACCATCATTTTTTTATGAATTTTATTTTCGCGTTTTTTGCAAATTTTTGGCGCTTTTTGCGTTACATCAACGACGGCCCATCGACGATCTATGAATTCACAATCTAGTCCCATCCATATATGCCCATAACCATTCAAGCCCCATCATTACGTGCGCAAGCAGCTAGTATATTTATAGCGGCTGGCAGCGCCCCGAAAGAAGCCCAACAGGTAGCCGACAACCTGGTGATGGCCAACCTGAGCGGCCACGACTCGCACGGCGTGGGCATGATCGCCCGCTATATCGACGCGGTACTGGAGGGCGGCCTGAACCCCAACACCGGCGTGAAAGTGCAACTCGACATCGGCACCCTGCTCAGCCTGGACGGCCAGCGCGGCTACGGCCAGGTGGTGGGCGAGCAGGCCATGCAGCTGGGCATAGCGCGCGCCAAACAGCACGGCAGTTGCATCATGACCCTGGCCAACGCGCACCATCTGGGGCGCATTGGCCACTGGGCCGAGATGGCGGTGGCGCAGGGCCTGGTGGCGATGCATTTTGTCAATGTGCTGTCGCGCCCCGTGGTGGCCGCGTATGGGGGCACCGATGGCCGCTTTGGCACCAATCCCTGCTGCATTGGTGTGCCGCTGAAGCAGCCGCCATCGAGCGACGCCGGGCAGCCCCAAGGCGCGAGGGCCCCCTCGGGGGGCAGCGCAGTACACGCAGTGACAAGCGTGGGGGCACATTTCATCCTCGACTTTGCGACCAGCCGTGTCGCCCAAGGCAAGATGCGCGTGGCGCACAACGAGGGGCGGCGCGTCGAACCCGGCTTCTTGATCGACGCGCAAGGCAAGCCCACCACCGACCCTGGCGTGGTCGTGGTGGCGCAGCCCAATGCGCAGGGCGTGATCGATCCAGCCAATACATTGCTGGGCGCGCTGCTAGCGTTTGGAGAGCATAAAGGCTCCGGCCTGGCCGTGGCCTGCGAGCTGCTGGGCGGCGCATTGACCGGTGGTGGCACCTGGCACCGCCCCGCAGATGCCAAGCGCGCCGTGCTCAATGGCATGCTGACCGTGCTGATCGATCCGGCCAAGCTGGGCACACAAACCGCGTTTGAATCCGAGGCGAGCGCCTTTGTGGATTGGCTCAAAGCCAGCCCACCGCAAACAGGCTTTGATGCCGTGCAAATCGGTGGTGAGCCCGAGCGTGCCTACCGCGTGGCGCGCGAGCGCGACGGCATTCGCATTGATGCCACGACCTGGCAAGAGATTGTGAACGCAGGGCGCAAGGTGGGCGTGGAGATTGCCGCTTAGTCAGAGAATCCGCAGCCAGCAGCCAGCAGCTAGAGCAACACCGCCAAGCTGGCTTCCAGATACTCGGTAGGCATGCGCTTAAAGCCTGAGCGGGCGTAGCGCTGCAAGCGGCCAATACAAAATGCGCTGAGGGTAGATGCCCGGGCCTGTGCATCTGCGCTGGGTGTGGCTGAGCCTGCTGCGTCTGCGGCTTCGCGCAAAGACTGCTTAAAGCCCGACTCCAGCTTGTCAAACAACTGGTTCATGCGCTGCTGCAAGCGCTCATTTTCAAACACCAATGCGTCGCCCACCATCACCCGGGTCATACCGGGGTTCTTCTCGCCAAATTGCAGCAGCATGGAGATGGTTTTGCCCAGGCGGGCGGCGGGCTGTGTTTCGCGCTCGGTGATTTGGTTGACCAGGCCAAACACGGTTTGCTCCACAAACTCGATCAGGCCTTCAAACATTTGCGCTTTGCTGGCAAAGTGGCGGTACAGCGCGGCCTCGGAGACGTCCAGCTTGGCGGCCAGGGCGGCGGTGGTCACGCGCTCAGCACCGGGTTGTTCGAGCATGGTGGCCAAGGCTTGCAAAATTTGCACACGCCGCTCGCCCGGTTTGGGGCGTTTGCGGGTGGAGGCTTCTGCGCCCTCCTCTTTGGAGGAGGCGGCTTTGAATTCGTGAGAGTTGGTAGTTACTTCGGACATGGCTTTGCTGCGGTTTGCAGGGATTCTCTCACAGCCTCCGGCCTGCGCGCCAGCTTACTGCGCCCGAATACCTCGGGTAAACGCGGGTGCATCTGGGGCAGAGGTGGCACCCGCGTAAGGCGGCGCAGTGGCCAGCAACAGGCTCACGCACAAACCCTTGCGGGGCGAAGGCGCGGCCGCGTCCCCCGCCCCAATACCGCCATCACCAAGCTGTAGCTG
>JAYVDN010000164.1:0-3562 GCA_043749385.1 Polaromonas sp. | reverse complement strand
TTGCACCCATGCGCGAACTGACCGAGAGCGTGATGGCCATGGGCGCAGCGGGTGTGATGGTAGCCCCGCCCTCCACCGTGCGCACCGACGACCAGATCGTTGCCTACTTTGAGATGGTGCAAGAAACAGTGGGCACAGACGTGCCCTGGGTGCTGCAAGACCACCCGGTATCCACCACGGTGCAAATGTCTACCGCCGTTGTTCTGCGTATTTTGCAAAACTCGCCCAGCTGCGTCATGCTCAAGCACGAAGACTGCCCGGGCCTTGCCAAGCTGTCGGCCATCCGCGCAGCAAGTAGCAAAGGCGAGGTCAAACGCGTCTCCATCCTCACTGGCAACGGCGGCGGCCTGTTCTTGCCTGAAGAGCTGATCCGCGGTGCCGACGGTGCCATGACCGGTTTTGCCTACCCCGAAATGATGGTGGATGTGTGCCGTGCGCATGCCGCAGGCCAGCCGGATAAGGCCCAGGACATTTTTGATGCCTACCTGCCGCTAGCCCGCTACGAGCAGCAGCCCGGCATCGGCCTGGCAGTGCGCAAACACATCTTCGCGCAGCGCGGCGTGATCGCCAGCGCGGCGATTCGCAAACCGGGGCCCAAGCTGTCCGCACTGGACATCGCCGACATTGCGCGCTTGACGGCGCGGCAAACAAAACGTTTAGCAGAAATCAGTTAAAGAAAGCGCACCACATGTCTACTCCGATCCATATGCAACTCGACCCCAAAGCCATTGAAATTCTGAGCCAGGTCACCACCGCCACACTGACCACTATCTTGCTGAAAAAAGGCCTGCGCAATGTATGGCTGCGCGGCACCAAGCCCCTGCGCCAAGGCCAGCCGCGCCTGGTAGGCCGCGCCTTCACGCTGCGCTTTGTGCCTGCACGGGAAGACCTGGCCACCCCCGCCTCATGGGCATCCCCCATCTCCACCCGCGCCGCCATTGAAGACATGCCCGCAGGCTGCATTGCGGTGGTGGATTCCATGGGCGTGCAAGACGCAGGCATTTTTGGCGACATCCTGTGCGCCCGCATGGGCAAGCGCCATGTGGCGGCGCTGGTGACGGACGGGGTGGTGCGCGACTTAGCAGGCGTGCTGGGCACCGGACTGCCCGTGTGGTGCAGCGGCGCCGCCGCGCCTCCCTCTGTTGCGGGCCTCACCTTTGTAGCCTGGCAGCAGCCCATCGGCTGCGGCGGCGTAGCGGTGTTTCCGGGTGATGTGATAGTGGTGGACGACGATGGCGCAGTGCTTATACCGGCTGACCTGCTGGATGAAATGCTGGTGCTAGCCCCCGAGCAAGAGCGGCTGGAAAACTGGATCATGGGCGAGGTGGAAAATGGTGCTTCGCTTCCTGGCTTGTACCCACCGAACGCAGAAAACAAGGCACGCTATTTGGCCGCCACGGCGCAGAAGTAGCGCACTGTGGGCAGTGCTTGAAGATGTCTGCTTCTACTTGGTCACGTTGCGGCGATTGCGGGGAGATGCCGCTTCCGGCTGGGTCACGTTGCGGCGATGGAGGAAGTCGCGCTGTCAAAAACTTGCGAAAACACGCGCGGATATCGGTGGTAGCGTGACTGAGTTTTGTACCGCGCGCCTTTCTCCAGTTTTTGCATCGCGACCACACTCCATCACCGCTTGCTGTTAGGTGTACTTTTTGTCTCTCGCGGGCGTGGTGTGCGCAGATGGGGTTGTGGCGCGCTGAGGTGTTTTACCTGCAACGGTGCGGCGTTTACTGCGAGTGCGAGGACTGCAAAAAGAGTAGCTGCTCCCGCAATTGGTTAAAGGGCTAGAGCGCTAAACAGCTTGAAAAATAGACACCTCCGCACACGAAAGAGCGCGACAACGCCAGTCAAGCAGCAGTTCTGCGTGGTCGTGATGAAAAATCTGGAGAAAGGCGCGGCGACCAGGTGAAGATTGCTACTGAACCAGTCGCGTTTTTTCGCAGGATTTTTGCAGCGCGACTTGCCCGATGATGCCAGCCAACCATCTAAGAGCGGCATCCTCACTGCTGTCCCACATGAATCACCGCGGAAACCGCTCCCGCAACTTCATCTTCCAAAACTTGCCTGTCGACGTGCGCGGCACGGCATCGATAAACTCGTAGCGGTCCGGCAACTGCCATTTAGCAAAACCGCTGGCCAGCAGCAGCGCGCCAAACTCTGCGGCGCTGGCGCTTTGGCCGGGTTTTAATACGATGCAGGCTAGCGGGCGTTCGCTCCATTTTTCGTCTGGAATGGCGATGACTGCCGCCTCGGCCACAGCGCTGTGCGCCATGAGGGCGTTTTCCAGATCGACGGAGCTGATCCACTCGCCACCGGATTTGATGAGATCTTTGGTGCGGTCGGTGATGCGCAAAAAACCCAGCTCGTCCATGCAAGCTACGTCGCCTGTGCGCAGCCAGCCGTCACTAGTGAACTTGTCGTCTGCTACAGGCACCTCGTGGTAGCTGCCGGTGATGAACGGGCCGCGCACCTGGATCTCGCCTGGGCTTTTGCCGTCCCATGCTTGGGTATTGCCGTCGTCACCCTTCAGGCGCAGCTCTACCAAGGGCACGGGCACACCGGCCATGGCGGCGCGGCGCAAGCGCTCCTCTAGCGTTGCATCGACTAGCTCGGCTTTGGGATACGAGACGGTGGCCAGTGGCGAGGTTTCGGTCATGCCCCAGCCTTGCAGCAGCCAAATGCCGTGCGCGTCGAACGCACGTATTAGCGCCTGCGGCACAGCCGCGCCGCCCACCAGCGAACGCATGCCTTTGGGCAGCTTCCAGCGGCCTTGGTTGGGGGCACCTTCCTTTTGCGCGGCATCGTAGGTTTGGATCAAACTCATCCAGATGGTGGGCACGCCCAGCGACAGGGTGGGCGGCTCGATGGTCATCAGGTCGAGCAAATCATCCGGGTGCAGGTGCGGGCCGGGGAAGACGAGTTTGACGCCCATCATCACTGCGCCATAGGGCACGCCCCAGCAGTTGGCGTGGAACATGGGCGTGACGGGCAGCACGCTGTCGGTGCCCTTCAGGCCCCAAAAGTCACCCAGGCAGCCCACCAAGGTGTGCAAAATGGTGGAGCGGTGCGAGTAGGCTACGCCCTTGGGGCGGCCCGTAGTGCCCGAGGTGTAGCACATGGCGACGGGGTCGTTTTCATCATGGTCTGCGTAGGTAAAGTTGGCACCTTCGGCTTGTTTTAAAAGCACTTCGTAGTCGGTGAATTCTACGGGCACGGATGCACCCGAGAAGGGCACCACGATCACTTTCTCAAACGTATGCAAGTGCGCAAACTGCTTGTACAGCGGCAGCAAAACATCGTCCACCACCAAGAAGCGGTCTTTCGCATTGCCCGCTATCCAGCCCAGCTCTTCGGGCGCAAGCCGCAGGTTCAGCGTATGCATCACGCCTGCGGCGGCGGGTATGCCAAAGTAGCACTCCAGGTGGGCATGGTGGTTCCAGCACAGCGTAGCCACGCGCTCGCCTTTTTGCAAGCCCAGGCCTTTGAGTGCGGCAGCGAAAGCACGAGTACGCTGGTAAAACTGGGCGTAGCTATGGCGTTTCAAAGACTTGTCAGGCAAGCGCGA
>JAYVDN010000163.1:0-11461 GCA_043749385.1 Polaromonas sp. | reverse complement strand
CATGACCCACGCCCAAGACCGGGAAGCCCTGCTATGGGGATCGATCGGCGTTATTCTGTTTGCCGCCACCTTGCCCATGACGCGCTTGGCAGTGGGCGCTGCTGAGGCACCCCAACTGTCACCGTGGTTCGTCACCTTTGGCCGCGCCGCCGTGGCCGGGCTGTTGTCCATCGGCTATCTGCTGTGGCAGCGTGGGCGTGGAACGCTGAAAGTGCCGGTGCGCGCGGAGCTGCCGCTGGTAGCCATGACCGCTTTTGGTGTGATCGTCGGCTTCCCGTTATTTTTGGCGCTGGCTCTGCGCTACGTGCCCAGCACGCATGGCGCGGTCGTTACGGCCTTGCTGCCGCTGTCCACTGCCGTGCTGGGGGCCTTGTGGTTCAAGCAGCGGCCTTCCGCCGGGTTTTGGGCTTGCGCGCTGCTGGGCACGGGCTTGGTACTGGGCTTCATGGTCTGGCGCGCGGGTGGCCTGTACCTGGGCGTGGCGAACATCTACCTCATCATTGCCATGACCACAGGCGCGCTTGGCTACATCGGTGGCGCAAGCCTGACACCACGCCTGGGCTCAGAGCAAACCATTTGCTGGGTGCTGGTCAGTGGCCTGCCGTTGACGCTGCCAATGGCTTTGTGGTTTGCACCCGTTGACGCCGCAGCAGTGGCGGGCATGGCCTGGCTGGGTTTTACCTATGTAGCGTTGTTCTCCATGTGGATCGGCTTTTTTGCCTGGTACCGCGCCCTGGCCCTGGGAGCCGTGCGGGTAAGCCAAATTCAGCTTATCCAGCCCTTCTTAAGTTTGCTGTTTGCGGTGCCCCTGGTGGGCGAGCGTCTTGACGGCATGACGCTGGCGTTTGCTGTGGCAGTGATAGCCACCGTGTATGTAGGCAAAAAAATGCCTGTCGGAGTGATGAAATGAATATGAACTGGCAACTGGCCGCGCGCGCCGAGCGCATGAATCCCTCGGTGATTCGCGAGATATTGAAGGTGACGGAGAAGCCCGGCATCATCAGCTTTGCGGGTGGCTTGCCGTCGCCCAAGACCTTTCCGGTTCAGGCCTTTGCCCAGGCGTGCGCTAAGGTGTTGCGTGACGACGGCCCGGCGGCATTGCAATACGCCGCCAGCGAAGGCTACGGCCCGCTGCGCGAATGGGTGGCTAATAGTTTGCCGTGGAAGGTAGACCCCACGCAGGTGCTGATCACCACGGGTAGCCAGCAGGCGTTAGACTTGGTGGCCAAAATTCTCATCGACAAAGGCTCACGCGTGCTGGTGGAAACGCCCACCTACCTGGGTGCGCTGCAAGCCTTCACGCCGATGGAGCCGGAGTTTGTGAGCATTGCCAGTGATGCAGAGGGGATTGACGTTGAAGATTTGAAAGAAAAAGTGGGGGCTAGGGAAATGGGGTCAGATCCCAATTCAGGACGAGGCTCTGAACGGAGCGCGCAGTCCCATACGAAATTGGGCTCTGACCCCACTTTTTCGTCTTCGCGAACTGCGGCCCGCTTTCTCTACCTGTTGCCCAACTTCCAAAACCCCACGGGCAACACCATGAGCGAGGCACGGCGCGTGCAACTGAGCAGCGCCGCTGCCCAACTGGGCCTGCCGATGTTGGAAGACAACCCGTATGGCGACCTGTGGTTTGACGCACCGCCGCCCGCGCCTTTGACAGCCCGCAACCCCGATGGCTGCATCTACATGGGCAGCTTTAGCAAAACGCTGGCACCCGGCTTGCGCCTGGGCTTTCTGGTCGCACCCAAACCGCTCTACCCCAAACTCTTGCAGGCCAAGCAAGCCGCCGACCTGCACACCCCCAGCTTTAACCAACGCATGGTGGCCGAGGTGCTGAAAGACGGGTTTTTAGACCACCATGTGCCCACCATCCGCGCACTGTACAAAGCGCAGCGTGATGCAATGCTGGCGGCACTGGAGAAGCACCTGGCAGGCACGGGCGTGCAATGGAATACGCCGGAGGGTGGCATGTTTTTGTGGGTCAAACTGCCTGTGGGCATGAACGCTGTAGACCTGCTGCCCAAAGCGGTGGAGCGCAATGTGGCCTTCGTACCCGGGGCGGCGTTTTACAGCGACGCTGCGCAAAATAACACGCTGCGTTTGTCGTTTGTGACCGCCAGCGTAGAACAGATCAATGAAGGCATCGCGGCGTTGGCGCAGGTGATCAAAGGAAATTTACCATGAGTACTCTACACATCTGGGGCCGCATCAGCTCCATCAACGTCCGCAAAGTGGTGCTGGCTGCGCAGTGGATGGGCTTGGATTTCCAACGCACCGACGCGGGCCTGAGCTACGGCATTAACAAAACGCCGGAGTATTTGCGCATGAACCCGAATGGGCAAATACCTGTAATGCAAGACGGTGACTTTACGCTGTGGGAGAGCAATGTCATCGTGCGCTATCTATGCGCAAAGTATGGAGCCCCCACGCTCCCCACTGCGTGTGGTTCGCTGCCCCCCGAGGGGGCCGTGCCTTGCTTGGGGCGGCCCGGCGCGGCGGCGTACGCTAGTCACCTCTACCCCGCAGATTTGCAGCAGCGCTTTGATGCCGAACGCTGGATGGACTGGCAGCAGACCACCATGAACAACGTGGGCCGCGCCGCTTTTGTGGAATGGATTCGCACACCCGGCCCGCAACCGGATATGGCAGCCATTGCCAAGTCGGTAGCCACGACCGAGCCGCAGTTGGCCATGCTGGATGCGCATTTGGCGCAGCGCCCTTTTATGGCGGGCGATGTGGTGACCATGGCGGATTTTCCGATTGCGTGCGAGATGCACCGCTGGTGGGGCCTGCCGCCGCAGCACCCCGCGCTGCCGCGCAGCGCCTACCCGCACTTGTCGCGCTGGTACGCGGGCATCAGCGCGCAGCCTGCAAGTAAAGGTGTGCTGGATAATGTTTTGTCTTAAGGGATTTTTATGCAACAACGCGCCTTCAAACAGGTCGATGTATTTACCGCCCGGCCTTACTACGGCAACCCGCTAGGCGTGGTGCTGGACGGCACAGGGTTGAGCGCGGCAGAGATGCAGCACTTCACCAATTGGACTAACTTGTCCGAATGCACCTTCGTGCTGCCGCCTGCGCATGCAGAGGCAGACTATCGAGTGCGCATCTTCTGCCCTGGCCGCGAACTGCCCTTTGCAGGACACCCCACGCTGGGCACCTGCCATGCGTGGCTGGAAGCTGGTGGCACACCCAAATCGCAGCACATTGTGCAAGAGTGCGGCGTGGGGCTGGTGAAGATCAAGCGCGACGCAGCCGCTGGCCGATTGGCGTTTGCTGCGCCCCCGCTCATCAAGGGTGGGCCGTTGGATGAAGCCGATGTGTTGCTGATAGCGCGCGGTTTGAGGATTGAACGCAGCGACATTGTGGCCCACGCGTGGTGCGACAACGGCCCCAAGTGGCGCGGCGTGATGCTGCAGAGGGC
Source organism: Polaromonas sp. (assembly GCA_043749385.1). Classification (GTDB taxonomy): domain Bacteria; phylum Pseudomonadota; class Gammaproteobacteria; order Burkholderiales; family Burkholderiaceae_C; genus JAAFIP01. The sequence continues at coordinate 8,037 of JAYVDN010000163.1, read as the reverse complement.
CGAGCAGGTGTTAGCCCTAAAACCTGATGCCTCTATCCTCGCCGGCCTGGACATCGGCGTAGTAGGCCCGCGCGGCAAAGTGGGGGTAGTGGGCGCGCAAGCTGCTGACAACGACACGTCTTTTGAAGTGCGCGCCTTCTTCCCTGGCAACAACGGATTGTGCGAAGACCCGGTAACGGGCAGCCTGAACGCCGCCATCGCGCAATGGTTGATTGGCGCAGGCTTGGCACCCGCGCGCTACATCGCTGCGCAGGGAACGGCGATGGCGCGCGCTGGGCGGGTGCATGTGGAGCAAGAGGGTGCAGACATCTGGATTGGCGGTGCGTCGGTGACCTGCATGGACGGAAAGGTATTGTTATGAAGTGCCAAATTGACCATGTGGTTATCGTAGCCAACAACCTAGCCCAAGGCGTAGCATGGTGCGAAGCTACCCTGGGCATCACCCCCAACCCCGGCGGTGAACACAAGCTGTTTGGCACCCACAACCGCCTGTTCAAAATCGCTACGCCAACCAACCCCATGGCATATTGCGAAATAATTGCTATTAATCCAGCAGCTTCTCCCGCGATTAAACAGGGCGCTCAACGCTGGTTTGATATGGACAACAGCGCATTGCAAACTGCTGTAGCCATAGAGCCACGCCTGGTGCACTTTGTGGCTAACACACCCGACGTGCAGGCGGCATGCAGTGCGCTGTCCACTCTCGGCATCGACCGTGGCCCGGCATTGCTCGCCAGCCGCCATACCAATAAAGGTGTGCTGCAATGGCAAATCACCGTGCGGGAAGATGGCCAGCGCTTGTTCCATGGCACGCTGCCCACCTTGATCCAATGGGGCAAACTTGGCGAGGCCGAGCCGCTGCGCCTGCACCCGCGCAACAGCCTGCCGCGCTCCGGCGTCACGCTGCAAAGCATCACCTGCACCCACCCCGAGGCAGCGGCATTGCAAGCGGCCTATGCGGCTATCGGCCTGCAAGGCGTTGCCCTGCAAGAGGGCCCTGCCAACCTCAGCGTCACACTGCAAACGCCCAAGGGCTTGGTCACACTGACTTCACAAGGACTTTGAATGTTTTCATTGCAACAAATAGAAGCCGCCGCGCAAGTGGTGTACCAAGATTTTCAGGCTACGCCGCAATACCGCTGGGGGCTTCTGTCTGAGCGCTTGGGCGCTGACTGCTGGGTCAAGCATGAGAACCACACACCAGTGGGGGCTTTCAAAATTCGCGGAGGTTTGACGTACTTTGACGCACTGAAGAAGAACAACGCCTTGCCTAAAGAAGTGATCAGCGCCACACGCGGCAACCACGGCCAGAGTATCGGTTGGGCTGCACGCACCCATGGCGTGCCTTGCACCATCGTTGTACCTTTAGGCAACAGCGTTGAGAAGAACGCTGCCATGCGCGCGTTGGGTGTGACCTTGCTCGAGCACGGCAGTGAATTTCAAGAGGCGCGTGAATTTGCCATTAACCTCGCTAAAGAGCGCTGCGCGCACATGGTGCCCAGCTTTCACCGCGACTTGGTGCTGGGTGTCAGCACCTGCTGGCTGGAGTTTTTCAAAGCCGTGCCAACGATGGACGTGGCCTACGTGCCCATCGGCATGGGTTCGGGCGCAGCGGCGGCCATTGCGGCCAAACTGGCGCTGGGCCACAAAGTCAAAATCGTCGGCGTGGTCAGCAGCCACGCCACCAGCTATGCGCAGTCTATTGCCGCAGGCCGTGTGGTCGAATCACCCGTCACCACGGTGCTGGCCGACGGCATGGCCTGCCGCATTGCCGACCAAGCCGCGCTGGAGGTACTCATCCCGCACATCGACCACATCGTGCAAGTCACCGACGTAGAAGTAGCCGCCGCCATGCGCGCCCTCTATGTGGACACCCACAACGTAGCCGAAGGCGCAGGCGCTGCGTCGTTTGCTGCGGCCACGCAAGAGCGCGCGCAACTTAACTGCCTGATAGTGGGCACCACGCTATGCGGTGGCAATGTGGATGCGGACGTGTTTGCCAAAGTGCTCGCAGGCTGACGTTTTTCAAACAGCATCGTTCCTGCAAATCCAAGAAAATTTCGCTGATTTGCAGGAATTTGCTACATCACGCGTAGCCCACACCCTGCGTATTCAAGTACAGCGAATACAGCGACGTACTAGCCGCCATGAACAGGCGGTTGCGGTGCACGCCGCCAAAGCACAGGTTGGCGCAGCGCTCGGGCAGGTCGATGCGGCCTATCAGCTTGCCTTGCGGGTTGAAAATATGCACACCGTCCAAGCCCGCCACACCCATGCCCCAGCCGCACCACAGGTTGCCATCTACGTCCAGCCTAAAGCCGTCCGGCGTGCCCGGGCCTGCGTCGATAGCAATGCGCCGCCCGGTGAGCTTTTTGCCACCCACCACGTCATAGGCCAGGATGGTGCGCGGGCTGGCGCGTGACTCGACGATGTACAGGATCGACTCGTCGGGCGAGAAGGCCAACCCGTTGGGCTGGTCAATGCCCTCTGCTACTACACCGATACTTCCATCCGCATCAATGCGGTACACATTGGTGGGCAGCTCGGGCGCAGCTTTTTCGCCTTCGTAAAAGCTCAAAATGCCAAACGACGGGTCGGTAAACCACACCGAGTTGTCTGACTTGACTACGATGTCATTGGGCGAGTTAAGCCGCTTGCCTAGAAACCTATCGGCCAGCACCGTGATGCGCCCATCGTGCTCGGTGCGCGTGACGCGCCGCGTGAGGTGCTCGCAGGTGACGATGCGGCCCTGACGATCGCGCGTGTTGCCGTTGCTGTTGTTGGACGGCTTGCGAAACGTGGCCGTCGTGCCTGTGACTTCGTCCCATTTGTACATGCAGTCGCCGGGCACATCGCTCCACACCAGCGCCCGCGTGTCGCCCAGCCACACCGGCCCCTCAGACCAGCGCATGCCCGTTGCCAGGCGCTCTACCTTGGCAAGGGCCAATCGGTATTTATCAAACGACGGGTCGATGCTGACGACGGAAGGGTCGGGGTAACGGGGGTTGGGTTGCCAATCGGACATGGTGGGGTTCCTTGTGGTGGGGTAAGTGGTCTTGGTGTGTATTTGACCATCAATTGTCGAACGAAGTTACCGCAAGATAACACTGCGGGCCATGGCCTTAGCTGGCGCTCCTAGCTATGGCTCCAGCCCGTACGCTGCACCAGTTGTTCGATGGCAAACGCGCCCAACACCGAGTTGCCTTTGGCATCCAGCTCGGGGCCCCACACGGCCACGGTGCCCACACCGGGCACGATAGCGACGATGCCGCCACCCACGCCGGTCTTCACCGGCAGGCCGAAGCGGTAGGCAAAGTCGCCTGACGCATCGTAGGCACCGCAGGTGAGCAGTAGCGCGTTGACACGGCGCGTAGCATCTTGGCTTAAAAATTGTTCGCCGGGTCGGGCTTGGCCGTCCAGCGTTCTGTTGATGTCCAGCCCGCCGTTGGCCAGGAACATGGTGGCTTGCGCCAGTTGGGCACAGCTCATCTCGATGGCGCATTGGCGGCAATAATTGTCTAGCACCTGCTCGGGCGGATTCACAAAGTTGCCGTAGCTCTTCATAAAGTAAGCCATGGCCATGTTACGGTGTGCGGTGTCGCGCTCGGACTTGGCGGTTTGCGCGTCCCAGTTTAAATCGGGGCTGTCGCTCAAACGGCGCAGCGCGCCCAGCAAGGCGGTGTCCAGGTGCGCGTAGCGGCTGGTGAGGATGTCGGTAATCACCAGCGCACCCGCATTGATGAACGGGTTGCGCGGAATGCCTTTTTCGGTCTCTAGCTGCACCATCGAGTTAAATGCCGCGCCCGAGGGCTCGCGCCCCACACGCTGCCACACCTCGTCGCCCACCAGCTTGAGCGCCAGCACAAAGGTAAACAGCTTGGAAATGCTCTGGATAGAAAACTGCGTGCCCGCGCTGCCGGTGGCCACACACGCGCCATCAATCAAGGCCACCGCCATACCGAATTGCCGTGGCTCTACCTGCGCCAAGGCCGGAATGTACGAAGCCACCTTGCCCTGCCCATACAGCGCCTGCGCCTCTTGGGCAATGCTGTTCAAAATGTCTTGGAGCTGGTCAGGAGTCAGGCGTGGGGTGCTAGGCATATTACGATTCTAAAGCGCACGATAAATTTGACTCCAAGCCACCCGCGTGACAGCCACTCGCCGCCCATCACTGCACAATACACACCATGGGAACACTTTACTTCGTACGCCACGGTCAGGCCAGTTTTGGCGCAGCAGACTATGACAACTTAAGCCCGCTAGGCCAGCAGCAGGCGGTGCGCTTGGGCGAATACTTTGCCGCCAAGGGCATGGTGTTTGACGGCGTGCTCATGGGCACGCTGCGGCGCCATGCACAGACCTATGCGGGTATTTGCAAGGGCGCGGGGTTTGACATGCCCGCGCTGGAATGGGCCGGACTGAATGAATACGACAGCGATGCGGTAGTCAAAGCCGTTCACACAGAGCCGCTATCCACAGACCGCACCCCAGAGAACTACCGCCACCACTTTCGCCTGCTTAAAACCGGCCTGGCCGCGTGGATGCAAGGCAGCGCGCAGCCCGCAGGCATGCCCAGCTACCCCGACTTTGTGCACGGCATCACCAGCGCGCTAGACCATGTGCGCACGCAGTTTGCCGCCAACGACAAAGCGAAAGTACTCATCGTCAGCAGCGGCGGGCCGATTAGCACCGCAGTGGGCCATGTGCTGGGCACGTCAGCCGAAACCACGATAGAGCTTAACTTGCGCATCCGCAACAGCAGCCTGACCGAGTTCGCCTTCACCCCCAAGCGGCATATGCTGGTGACCTACAACACGCTGCCGCATCTGGAGGAGTTGCCCGAATGGGTGACGTATGCTTAGTTGCTAGCCTTGCAATCTCAAGCAATTGCGGGCTGCAAGTCAATAAAAATGTTGCGGTAGCAGCTACTGAATACATAGCAAATTGGTTTATAAAAACGCCAAAACTGTTTTACGGTGTCTTTTGCGGTACAACATACAGCTCCAGCGGCACGCATTTTTGAAAATGCAAAAAATCCTGATCCAGGCTAAAGATGGGTAACTTGCGCCCTAGCGCTACGGCGCAGATGAAAAAATCGGTGTTGGAACCTTGAACCCCCTGGGCCTTGCAGATGTTAAACAACTGAGCCGCGCTCTCATAGTCTTTCGTGGTCAGCACTTCGTCTGGAAAAGCCGCCAGCGCACTGCGCAAGCGCTCAAACTGCACGGGGTCTTTTATGCCGCACAGCAGCTCTTGGCGTACCGGGCCAATCAGCATGGCGCGGGCATCGGCGATTAAATCTTTCAAGCCAGCTACAGCCGCCTGTTGCGCTGCTTCCGCAGGCATCGTGTTACGGCGCAGCACCAGCGACCAGACAGACGTGTCCACAATAACCTGCATGCGTGCCTAGCGTGGCAAAGGTTTAGGCACCGGGCTCCGTGCTGGCGCGTGTGCGCCGACGCTGGGCCTTGTAGTCGTAGTCTGCATCGTAGTCAATGCTGCCAAACAGACCCACAATTTGCAACTGCTGGCGCTTTTGGATGTACTCCATCAAGGCCTGCGTTACCACAGCCTTCTTGGTTTTAAGCCCGCCAATGCTGCGCGCGGCTTCGATCAACTGGTCGTCAATTGCAAGGTTGGTAGCCATTTTTACACCTCCCAGTGTGTGGGTTGATGTGTGAATTTTAGCGTATTGGTGTTGACAGAGCAACTCTCTCCTATTGCCTCAGCTTTTGAGTTTGCGCTACAGTAAAAAATCGTGCGACCACTTCTGAACTTGCTGGTCTGATTGACAAAACAGTGTTGATGTAAACGACAATGGATACTCCGTATTCACCTAAACATCCCCGCCACGAAGTCTCTAGCCCATGAGCCCCGTCAAGTCCCAACCGCGCGCTGCCGACCCAATTGAGGTCTTCAAGCCAAGACCGCATGGAGGCAGGCCGTGAAGCCGCTGGAAAAGTTTTATACAGAAGACCCGAAGTGGCACGAAAAAATCGGTGCTATTCACGCCTTGCTGGAGCGCGTCAAGATCAGCGAGGAGCAGTCGGGCGACGTGCTGCATCTGCGCAAACGCAATCGAATTCTCTCGGTGCACGCCTCCACAGCCATTGAAGGCAACCAACTCACACTGGGCCAGGTCACCGATGTCGTCAACGGCAAACCCGTCTGGGGGCCGCCCAAGGATATTAAGGAAGTGCAAAACGCTTGGCAGGCCTACAACGAGATGCCTGGCTACACACCCTGGTCGGTGGACGACTTGCTGCGCGCGCACGCGCACTTGACGGACACCCTGATCGGCGAGTCCGGCCAGTTCCGCTCGGGCGGCGTGGCCGTCGTGGGCAGCGATGGCACGCTGCTGCATCGAGGCGCACTGTCGGCGCAAGTACCCAAGCTGGTAAAGCAGCTGCTGCATTGGGGGCAAGCCAGCGAGGCGCATCCGCTCATCACCAGTTCAGCCGTGCACTACCGGCTGGAATACATCCACCCGTTTCGCGACGGCAACGGCAGAATCGGACGGCTGTGGCAAACGCTGGTTCTAGCCCAATGGAACCCGCTGTTTGCCTGGATGCCGATAGAGACGCTGGTGCACCACAACCAGGCGTTGTACTACAAGGCATTGCAAGATTCCCATGCTGGCGCGGCGGTGGACTGCCGCCCGTTCATCGACTTTATGCTCGATGCCATCGCCAATTCGCTGTACAAATACATCGATGTCGCGACGCAGACCGTGGTAGATGTCGGAGCAAATGTCGGAGCAAATGTCGGTGTAACGGACCAAATGCTGGCGCTTTTGGCCAAAGAACCCGGGCTGTCGGCCAAGGACATTGCCGGATTGCTCAATAAAACCCCCCGTACCATTGAGCGCCACCTCAAAACACTGCGAGAACAGGGCCGAATCCAGCGTGTGGGTTCTGACAAGGCAGGCCACTGGGAAATCATCGACCGGTCCGTGTGAGCAACGCCCATCTTGCCTTGGCGGATGCCATCACTCGGCAAACCGACCACTCAGTGCGTGCAACGCTGTATAGCCAAGACGCGGGCTTAAGTCCACGCCGGGTGTTTCATTTGAGTCAAAACAGCCAAGGTGAGTGCTTGCAACACCGCCAGCTCTGGATTCATGGGGGAGATTCGCCGGATACTGTCTGGAGAATTCAGAAAAACGCAGACAGTGTCTCGGAAATTGACGCTAGCGCGCTACCGATGGAACGGACGGTCCAACAAAATCATGGCAGCCATCTACAAAACCGTGTGTCTGATGCAGAATTGTTGCTAAACGAGCTTAAGCGAACGACTCATGTCCGCGCCCTCTCTTAAGCAGCAAACTATTTTCAACTCTTTGATTCGCTTTTGCGTTTTAGGTTGGCAAGTTCGATTAGCTCTTGCGTAACCTCACGTAAATCATCAATGACTTTATCGACATCTTCCCGATGAGCATTAAATCTTCTGCTGTGCGCCGATTTATCACCTATATCTTTTAGTCGCGGTAAAGCCTTACGTACATTTCTACCCAATGTCCACTTGGTTTCAGAGCACGCACTATCTACCAAATCACGCAAGAAAAAATAACTAACTAACCCTGCCACACCCCAAACCCCTGAGCCTGCAACCCTATCGCCAGTTCCACCTCCATCTCTTTCGCCGCTTGGTACGGCATCGGGTTGTACTTTTCATACAGCGAAGGCAACAAGCGCACGCCGTAGTCGGTGACGAAGCTGTTGGCTTGGATGCCGGCTTTGTGTTTATCGAAGCGGGTGTCGGGGTCTAGGCCTGTCATGCCTACGTAGACGAAGGGTTTGCCCATGTGGTAGTCGGGGTTGCAGCGGCGGAATTTGCCGCTGTTCCATACGCGGTCGTCTAGCTCTATGACGTAGACGTGGTAGTGGTGGCTCTTGGGCGGGCGTGCGGCCTTGGGGGGTGCGTTAGTGGCTGCTTTGGTTGCCGGTTTTTTCACGGGTTTCGCTACGGGTTTAGCTACCGTTTTGACTGCGGGTTTTGCCCCGATAGTTTTGTCCACTGGACTCGCAACTAACGCAC
>JAYVDN010000162.1:0-3891 GCA_043749385.1 Polaromonas sp. | reverse complement strand
AGAAAGACGGATTGTTCGGCAGCTTAAGGTGTTTGCCGTAGATTGACACTACATTTTTTATAGCTGCTCCCGCAATATTTTATTGGCTTGGAGCAGCTTTTAGCTGGTCCCCTCGACAGGAATCGAACCTGTATTTGACGCTTAGGAGGCATCCGTTCTATCCATTGAACTACGAGGAGATAGGTGCCAGCCAGTAGGGCGCTAGCGGTAAGGCTTGGCATTGCGGCGAGCGCAATGTCTAAGCCTTGATTGTAGTGGCTGGATTTATTTGCTCAGCAGGCGCATGGCCTCTTCCAGGCCTTTGACGGTGAGCGGGTACATGCGCTGGGACATGATCTGCTGCATGATGCCGATACTTTGCCGGTACTGCCACACGCCTTGGGGTTCAGGGTTGATCCACGCGAACTTGGGGAAGGCCTGCGTCAGGCGCTGTAGCCACTCCACGCCGGCTTCTTCGTTGTTGTATTCCACGCTGCCGCCTGGCTGCAATATCTCGTATGGGCTCATCGTCGCGTCGCCGATAAAGATCAGTTTATAGTCTTTGTTGTATTTGCGGATGATATCTTGCGTGGCAAATTTTTCGGCAAAGCGGCGGCGGTTGTTCTTCCACATAAAGTCGTACACGCAGTTGTGAAAGTAATAAAACTCCAAGTGTTTGAACTCGCTCTTGGAGGCCGAGAACATCTCTTCCACCCGGTGGATATGCTCGTCCATGGTGCCGCCCACGTCCATCAGCAGCAGCACCTTCACGTTGTTGTGGCGCTCGGGCACCATCTTAATGTCCAGCCAGCCGGCGTTGGCGGCGGTGCTGCGAATGGTGTCGTCCAAGTCCAGCTCGTCATGCGCGCCTTCGCGGGCGAATTTGCGCAAGCGGCGCAACGCAATTTTGATGTTGCGCGTGCCCAGTTCCTGCGTGTCGTCATAGTCTTTGTAAGCGCGCTGGTCCCACACCTTCACCGCGCTCTTGTTGCGGCCTTTGTCCTGCCCAATGCGAATGCCCTGCGGGTTTTGGCCATAGGCACCAAAGGGCGATGTGCCACCCGTGCCAATCCATTTATTGCCGCCCTCGTGGCGCTCTTTTTGCTCTTCAAAACGCTTCTTCAGCGTCTCCATCAGCTCGTCCCAGCCCATCTTCTCGATCTTGGCCAGCTCTTCGGGGCTGAGTTGTAGTTCCAGGTTTTTGCGCAGCCAGTCCAGAGGGATTTCTTTGGTGAAATCGGCCACCATCTCCACGCCTTTGAAGTAAGACGCAAACGCCCGGTCAAACTTGTCGTAATGCTTCTCGTCCTTCACCAGCGCGGTGCGGCTGAGGTAGTAAAAGTCGTCAATCTTGTAGCCACTGCCGTCGTCCGCATCGCAGTTTGGCCCCACCACGCCTTCTTTGAGCGCTTCGAGCAGGACGAGATATTCCTTGACGGAGACGGGGAGTTTTGCGGAGCGCAGGGTGTAGAAGAAGTCGATTAGCATGGTTTAAGCTCCGGGCCAAAGTGTGGGGTCTTGACGAGCATGCAAGCATGCCAAAACCAAAACCTGCGGGCCTTGGATCGTATAGTGCAAAGCGTAAGGAAATTTTGTTAAATGGATGCGCCGATAGATGGTGTGCTCTAGCTTGAATTGGTCTGCATTGCGCTCTAGTCGCTCGGTAGCTGCCGCAATAGTTTTTAAAAAAATACTTCCTAGACCCATGTTTTTATCTTCGTACCAAGCAAATGCTGCCTCGATCTCTTGCACTGCGCGTGACTCAATCAGCACGATAAAACTCACAAAGTCACTCCAAGACCTGCCGCAATTTGTTGTATGGTTTTACCTTGCCCAGGGTTTTGCGCAGACCATTGCCTTCGGCTCTCCAATTCTTTGAAAAGGGCATCGCTCATTGGCGCAGCATGCTCGTCAGCATCAATGCTGTCCCAGAGCTGCTCAATCACTTCAAATTTTTCGTACTTTCCCAGTTGGGAAAATTCTTTCAAGATAGCGTTCATGGCGTTACTCCATTGCTGTTGAAGTTGAAGTTGAATTTAAGCACAGGCGATAGTTTATTGCGACGAATGTGCGGTGTAGCCACACGCATGCTGTACGTCACCGTGTCGTTGATGCTGCTGTTGCTTGTTGTCTGGGTGGTTACGATCAAGTGGCTCATGCCCCCACCCAGTTTTCCAGTTTCAAGCCAGGCACCCGCTTGAACTCGCGGGTGTTGTTCGTCACCAAGGTCATTTGTTTGCTCAGTGCATGCGCCGCGATCCATAGGTCGTTAGGGCCGATTAGGCTACCTGCTTTTTGAAGCTTCGCGCGAATGGTGGCGTAAGTTGCGGCCACTTCTGTGTCCAGGGGCAGCACTTCAAAACCCTCAAACAACTCTCGAATGCGTGCTTGTTTGTGTGCCCCTTGCGCTCGTATTTGCATGCCAAACCACACTTCGGCTTGCGATATTACGGAAATTTTTATTCTGTTGGGGTCAATCTTCAACGCGGCCTGCTGCACGGGTAGAACCTCCTTGACCAGATACGAAAATGTGTCGGTGTCCAGCATGTAGATCATGCCTTGGCTTTCTTCGAGACGGCGCGTTTGGCGGGTTGGTCTTTCGCCGGCTCGTCCGGTCCAAAGAGATTGTCCCAATCACGCTCTTGGTGGGGTTGCTTGCGGTCTTCGCGGATGATCTCCATGGCTTTATCCCATGCCATCGCGTCTTTCTCTGTCATCGTTGGCAGGCTGGCCAGCAGCTCGCCCAAAGTCTTGTATTTGGGCTTGAGCACAAGCTCATCGCCACGTTGCACAATGGTGACCTGCTTGGTCTTGATCTGGAATTCTTTGGGGATGCGCACGGCTTGGCTGTTGCCGCTAGTAAAGACGGCTGTCACCTTGGGGGCGGCGGGCTGTAGCGCGGAAGTTGGAATTCGGGCGTTCATGGCAAGCTCCATTTGTATATGGCAATTGTATATACTTTCATGTCATGATGCCTATTTAAGCTTTGCCCGCATGAGCAGGGCGCGGCCTTTACCGAGGCTTATCCAACTGATACACAAGCTGCGCTTTCGCCTCCGCCCATTCCCCACTGCGCATGCTGTACATCACGGTGTCGCGGATGGTGCCGTCGCGGCGCAGGGCGTGGCCTCTGATGGTGCCGTCTTTTTGCGCGCCCAGGCGCTCTATGGCTTTTTGGCTGGCGAAGTTGAAGTTGTCGGTGCGCCAGCCGACTACGCCGCATTGCAGGGTTTCAAATGCGTGCGTCATGAGCATGAGTTTGCAGGTGCTGTTGACGTGGCTGCGTTGCACGCTTTTGGCGTACCAGGTGTAGCCGATCTCTACGCGCTTCACGGCGGGCAATATGTCGTGGTAGCTGCTGCTGCCCAGCACTTTGCCGGTGGCTTCGTCGATGACGGCGAAGGCAAAGCGGGTGCCATCCTCGCGCATTTTCAAGGCGTCTTCGATGTACTTGCGGGTGTTCTCTGGCTCGGGCACCGAGGTGATACGCAGCTTCCACAGATCTCCGTCGGCTGCTGCTTGGCGCAGGCCTTCCTCGTGCGCCAATGACAGTGGCTCCAGGCGCAGGCCGCGCAATGACAGAGTGATGGGGGTAACGAAAGAGGCCATGGTGTGCGGGTGCTTTGGTCTAAACGCTGGGGCAAGATCAGCGCGAACGGGTAGTAGTTGGGTTTGACTGAAGGGAGACGGTGTGCGTCCGACTTATTTGTTGCCCGAATCCTTATTGGTTTTGGCCAGCGCCCAGCGCGCCAGTTGCAAGCCCGCGCCGCCGCCCAAGCCGCACAGCACAATGCCCACAATGCTGGCGTTGTCGTAGCCCGCAGAAAAAATGTCCAGGCCAAAAGCACGACCTACAAACATGCCTGCGAGCGCGCCGCCCACAAAGCCCAAAGCATCGATGAGGCCTTCTTT
>JAYVDN010000161.1:0-4273 GCA_043749385.1 Polaromonas sp. | reverse complement strand
GGCTACCAAGTGCTCAAAGCGGGCGGCAGCGCGGTAGACGCGGCCATTGCCGTGCAAATGGTGCTCAGCTTGGTAGAGCCGCAAAGCAGCGGCATTGGCGGTGGCGCGTTTTTGCTGCACCACGATGGCAAAAGCACCGAGGCTTTTGATGGGCGCGAGACCGCGCCCGCAGGGGTGGACGAGAACCTGTTTATGCAAGACGGCAAACCTATGGCGCAGTACGACGCCGTGGTGGGTGGCCGCAGCGTGGGCGTGCCCGGCACCGTGCGCATGCTGGAGCTGGCGCACCAACAGCATGGCAAGCTGCCCTGGGCCAAACTTTTTGAACCTGCCATCGCTCTGGCCGAAGGTGGCTTTAAAGTCAGCCCGCGCCTGCACACGCTGGTGAAAGCCGATAAATACCTGAAAGACGACGCGGTTGCCAACGCCTATTTTTACAAGAGCGATGGCGAGGCGCGCGACATCGGCTTTAACCTGCGCAACCAGCCCTTTGCCGACGTGCTCAAACGCATCGCTGCCCAGGGCAGCAAGGGCCTGCACGAGGGCGCTATAGCCCAAGCCATCGTTGATAAAGTGCAAAAGCACCCCACCAACCCCGGCAAGCTGACCATGGCCGATATGGCGCTCTACCAGGCCAAAAAGCGTGAGCCCATTTGCACCGACTACACAGCCATCACTGGCAAAGACTACCGCCTGTGCGGCTTCCCGCCACCCAGCTCGGGTGCTATTGCGGTGGGCCAGATTTTGGGCATGTTGAGCCAGACGCCTGCGCGCAGCATGCTGCCCGTAAGCTCGATAGATCTGCGCCTAATCAACTGTGTTACCGCACCCTGCTCAGGCGACATCCCTGGCGCATCAGTTATGCCTACAGCCGACTGGCTGCACTTCTACTTTGAGGCCTCCCGGCTGGCCTTTGCAGACCGCGCCCAGCACGTGGGCGACCCCGACTTTGTACCGGCACCCGGCGGCAACTGGCGCACCATGCTAGCGCCCGCCTATTTGGCACAGCGCAGCACACTCATTGGCGCGCAAAGCATGAAGGCAGGCAAGCCCGGCAAGCCCGGCGGCGCGCCCCTCGCCTTTGGCATGCCCGCCGAGCAGCCCGAATACGGCACCAGCCACATCAGCATCATCGACGGCTACGGCAACGCCCTGTCGATGACCACCACCATTGAAGACGCCTTTGGCGCACGCCAAATGGTCAACCCTCACTTGAACGGCGCAAGCGGCACCCAAAGTTCGGGCGGCTTCTTGCTCAACAACGAGCTGACCGACTTTAACTACGCCCCCAATGACGCCGAAGGCAAACCCACCGCCAACCGCGTGCAACCCGGCAAACGCCCCCGCAGCTCCATGAGCCCCACCCTCGTGTTTGACAAAGCCAGCGGCCAAGTGGTGATGAGCGGCGGCAGCCCCGGCGGCGCAGTCATCATCCACTACACCGCCAAAACCCTCTACGGCGTGCTCAACTGGGGCCTGAACACCCAACAAGCCATCAACCTGCCCAACTTCGGCCTGACCAGCCCCGCCCTGGGCGCACCCGTGCTGCTGGAAGAAACACGCTTCCCAGCAGCCACGGTACAAGCCCTCAAAGAGCGCGGTCACGAGGTACGCGAGCAAGCCATGACCAGCGGCCTGCAAGCCATCGGGCGCACACCATCAGGCTTCTTCGGCGGCGCAGACCCTCGGCGTGAAGGTGTGGTGATGGGGGATTAATGGGTTTGACCGATTGGCAGGTACTATAATTTTAGTAGCTGCTCCCGCGATGTTCTATTGGGCTACAGCCCGATAAGCATCTTAAAAACAGCTCCAAAACCGGCAAATTCTCAATTCTCAGCCGATTGCCGGGCTTGCGGCGGCTTCCAAACGCTCCAAAACGGCCATTTTTACTGGTTTTTTAGGTGTCAATCAGGCTACAGCCCAATAGAATATCGCGGGGGTAGCTACTACATTTGTAGCATTTGGTGGTGAACATGACTGAACATATTGCCGGTTAAATTCATCAGATCGATAAAAGCTGGGCCTTGAATTTCTTCTGACCCTGTCCTCAGTCAGCGCCATTGATGTAAGTTGAAAAACCCATACCTGCAAAACCGCCACCGCTGGTTTCGCCGCCTAGAGTACCGTCAGGTATCACACATACCATCCTAATAACGCCTTCATAAATATATGGAGCCGAGGTTTTTCGCAATCTGAAACCGGCAAAGTAAGTGGTCAGTTTGACATCGGCGGCTAGCCATGCAAAGGCCTGACGAGAAAAATATACTATATATTTTATAGCTGCTCCCGAGATATTCTATTGGGCTGCAGCCCGATAAGCTTCTAAAAAAGTGCTCTTTGCACACCCCCAGGCGGCACAAACGCCTGCAAATCCAGCTCCACTCGGGTACGGTTAAACCCCAGGCGCTGGGTGGCTTTTTCAAAGCGCGTGGCGATCAGTTGCGCCCACACGCCGTGGCCTTTCATGCGGGTGGCAAAATCGCTGTCGTAGTCGTTGCCGCCGCGCATCTCGCGCACCCTGGCCATCACCCGCGCGGCGCGCTGCGGGTAGTGCTGCTGCAGCCATTCTTGAAACAGCGGGTTCAGTTCCCACGGCAGGCGCAGCACGGTGTAGAAGGCGCTGCGTGCGCCCGCGGCCCAGGCGGCCTCAAGTACCTGCTCCATGTCTTCGTTGATAAACGGAATCTGCGGGGCCACGCTCACACCCACGGGCACGCCCGCGCGTGCCAGCGTCTCGATGGTGCGCAACCGGCGATGCGGCGCGGCGGCGCGTGGCTCCAAAATACGGGCCAGCTGGGCGTCCAAGGTGGTAATCGTTACGTACACCGCCGCCAGGCCACGCGCCGCCATGGGGGCAATCAGGTCCAAATCTCGCTCTACCCCGCTGGATTTGGTGATCAGGCTGAACGCATGCTGGGTATCGCGCATCACCTCAATGACTTGCCGCGTCAATTGCAGCTCGCGCTCTGCGGGTTGGTAGCAGTCGGTGGCCGAGCCAATATTGAGCAGTTGCGGCGTGTACGACGGGCGGGCCAGCTCGCTGCGCAGCACCGCTGCCACATTGCGCTTGGCAATGATCTTGGTCTCAAAATCCAGGCCCGGCGAATAGCCCAAATAGCTGTGCGTGGGCCGCGCGTAGCAGTAAATGCAGCCGTGCTCGCAGCCCCGGTAAGGGTTGATCGAATAGTCAAAATAAATATCGGGCGAGTCGTTGCGGGTGATGATGGACTTGGCGTCTTCCAAAATGATCTGCGTGGCCGGTGGTGCGCTGGCAGCCCCTTGCTTGGCCAGCTCGTCCACCGTGCCCCAGCCGTCGTCAAAGCCCTCGCGGGCATCGCGCGCGAAGCGGTGGGCCATGCTGCTGGCCGCGCCACGGCCTTTGATGGCGTGGACGGGGATCAGCACCTCGGGCATCGGGTTTGGGGCTTTGGCTAGCATGGAGCTGCAAACGGCGCTTCACATAAAACTGTATGAATTAACAGTATATATATTGGCGTGCTAAATGCAAGCCTGCATGCCGAAAACTCCTACGGTCAGCCAATAATTTGCGTTGGGCACGATGGGCGGCGCGGCGCTAGCGCTACTGCCTGTATATTTGCTTTATCCATTTGTTACAGCGTTTGACTATCTTGCCAACCTCAGCACCTCCCTCCCCCCGCGTTCAGTTTGACGCATTGCGCAATTTCATCCACGCAGCCTTTGTGAAGCACGGCCTGCCCGATGCCGACGCACTACAGGTCGCCCAGCTCATGGCCGAGGCCGACCTGCAAGGCTCGGACGGGCATGGCGTGATCCGCCTGCCCATGTACCTCAAGCGCATCAAAGCCGGCGGCCTGAACGTGACCCCCAAGATCACGGTGGTGCACGAGCGCGCCGCCATGGCCGTGGTGGACGGCGACAACGGCATGGGCCACCTGGTAGTGAGTAAGGCGGTAGACATCGCCATTGCCAAGGCACGCAGCGCAGGCGTGGCCTGGGTCAACACCCGCAACAGCAACCACGCGGGGCCGGCATCGCTGTACTCGCGCAAACCGCTGGAGCATGACATGCTGGGCCTGTACTTTGCGGTAGGCAACGCCAACCACCTGCCGCCCTGGGGCGGCATGGACATGCTGCTGTCCACCAACCCGATCTCCGCTGGCATCCCCGCAGGCGACGAGCCGCCGGTGGTGCTGGACATGGCCACGACCGTGGCCGCCTACGGCAAGGTGAAAGCCAAGGCCAAGCGCGGCGAGCAAATGCCCGAGGGCTGGATGATTGACCGCCAAGGCAA
>JAYVDN010000160.1:0-2975 GCA_043749385.1 Polaromonas sp. | reverse complement strand
CTACGGGAAAGTTTGATGCTTTTTGGAAATTGGCCTTTGGCCTGTAGCTCGTAGATGGAGCTTTTTTTCAGCCCCGTTATAGCCTCTACGCTTGGTAAGCGTAAAAGTTGGTTCATGGGGTTCGTCGTGCTCGGATGCGACATAGTGGGCTTGCTTTCATACAGTTGAACAAGCCCCTACTATCTCTCTCGCAGCAACCAAAATTAAGGTTTTCGCCGTAATTCAAGAAACCGCGAAAGACGTTTACTTTTCCCCAGAAACTCCGCTTTAGTTTCGTCAGCTCTCTCTATCAATTCACGCATCTTTGTCTTTTTTACGTCCCACTTTTTCAACGCAAGCAATTGAATGACTACAGCATCCATAGTCGATACTTTGTCATCTGCTTTCGCCACATCCCAAGCAGCATCCAACAAATCAGAACCCAATTTCCAATCCTGTTTTTGAGTGAAGTTCTTTTTCTCTGTGTTGGTTGGTATGTTTGAGCTTTTAAAAACTTCATCTAAAGAAGAATGCTTTCCGTCTGTCAATAAAAAGCCATCCAACGAAGTTTTGTAAGCCATCGCTAGCCAAGTCGGCAATGGTAAATTTTCGTCGGCGCAATAGGCAACGGCTTGCAAGATTGCAAGGGAGTTGCCTTGATGAAAACGCTTTTTCCACGCTTCTAGTTCTTGCTTGACTCGCACTAAGCTACGCATTCGGTAACCGCAGTCACCATGTGCAAGGCGGTTGCCGGTACGAAAATAATATGCTGCTTTAGCCCATGCCGATTCGACCTTCGCTATCTCCTTTTCTTGGGCATCAAATAGCGTCTCTACTGGCAATTTGCCTTCTACATACTGCATCACGCTGAACTTTGTACCTGTCGCAATAGGTGCCTGCGTTTTCGCTTCCCAAGCATCCCGCGCCGCCTGCAACTGCACCCAGTAGCAGGGCGTAGTGCCCAGTGCGTCGGATAAGAGTAAGTCTATGTCTGCACTTACCGCTGCATGGCCATGCAAGATGTTTGACAAGGTATCGCAACTTATCCCCAAACCCGAAGCCGCAAGCCCTAGGTCAGCTAGCCAGCCTTGCAAGAGTTCGCCAGGGTGTACGGGGTTGTGCATAGGTGTGATTAATCATCGTAGTGAAAACGGCAACTTAGCACCCGTATTTCATCATCCGTAGCGCGGTACACCAGCCTGTGCGTTTCGTCTATGCGGCGTGACCAATAGCCTGACAGGTTGCCCACCAGCGGTTCGGGTTTGCCTATGCCTTCAAACGGATCACGGGCGGCGGCTTCGATCAGGATGTTGATGCGTTTTAAGGTCTTGCGGTCTTGGCCGTGCCAGTAGGTGTATTGCTCCCACGCATCGGGCACAAAGCAGATATTGCGCATGGTCTGTGTGCGTGAGCAGCTATTAGGCTGATAGCAACTTGCGGGGCTTGGCCTTGCCTGCTTTGTCCTGCGCAATGGCGCTGGCCAGCTTGGCCGCGTTGGCGGGGCTGGATACCAAGTGCAGGGTTTCCATCACGCTTTGGTAGTAGTCAAACGACATTACCACCGCGTCCGCGCCATCGCGGCGGTTGATGATGGTAATGTCTTGGTCGTCACTCACGCCATCCAAGACGGCTTTGAACGAATTGCGGGCTTCGGTGTAGCTGATTACGCGCATAGGGTCACCTGTGGTACATGGTCTTGGTATTGTACAGGTAAGTGCGTAGACGTGCATTGCAGTGTGGTAGCAAGCACTAGCGCCGCCGCTCTGGGCTTAGGCTGGCACAGCCACCAGCCCCGGCAAGCGCCGTATCTTTGGCCGCGCCTTGGCCTGTGCCTTGGCTTCCCACGCATCCCGCGCCGCCTGCATTCGCAGCCAGTAGCCGGGTGTGGTACCCAGTGCTTCGGACAGGCGCAAGTCTACGTCTGCGCTTACCGCTGCGTGGCCGTGCAAGATGCGTGACAGCGTCACGCGGCCTATACCCAGGTGGGTGGCAGTTTGTGCCACGCCTAGCCCCAGGTCAGCTAGCCAGCCATGCAAGAGTTCGCCGGGGTGGGCGGGGTTGTGCAGTGGCATGGGGTTATACCTCCATGGGTGCCGGTTGCACATGCATGGGTTTGACCTTAAAGCGTAGCTTGGCTTGCCACACGTCATAGGCGCTCTGCTCTGCCAGCCACAGGCGGGCTTCGCCACCACGGTCTACGCCTAGCCAGGCCTCGATACGCAAGGCCATATCGGGCGATATGCCAGCGCGGCCATTTAACATGCGAGACAGTGTCACGCGGGACACGTCTAGCTGCGCAGCGGCTTGGGTGACCGACAGCCCCAGCGCGGGCAATACGTCATCCCGTAGCGTGTGGCCGGGGTGGGGTGGGTTGTGCATACGTGCCATGGTTGTTTCTCCAAAACTCAGTGGTAATCCTGATAGTCCACCAGCACAGCATCTGTGCCTTCAAACATAAACGTCATTCGCCAATTGCCACTGACCCAAACAGAAAAGTGCCCTTTGAACTCGCGCCCTTTAAGGGGGTGCAAACCCCAGCCGGGCAGGTTCATACCTTGGGGGCTGGTGGACACGTTCAAACGCCCCAGCATGGCAGCTAGCCGGGGCGCATGGACGGGTTGTATGCCCGCCTTGCTGCCTTTTTCAAAAAAGAGCTGCAGCCCCTTGTGGTTGAATGACTTGATCACGCGCTATTGTATTGTGTAGCGTTACGGATTGCAATGCGGCTAAGCAGCATTTACAGCTTGCGTGCGTTGTGCATGGTTTGCACTCGGGGTGTCTAAGTTGACCACGTGGTGGAGCATGGCATTCAGCACCCGCAGGCGGCTTTCAACGCTCCCAAAAACGCCCACGGCATCCGCTGGGTCTTCACATCGCGTAGCGAGTTCAGCAACACAGGTAATTTGACCACTCTCGTATGCACACCAGCTCATAAGGTCTTGGGGCGTGGCCTCCGGATTGAGGATGAAAGCGGGCTTGTCGCCGCCATAGACAAA
>JAYVDN010000159.1:0-1622 GCA_043749385.1 Polaromonas sp. | reverse complement strand
CTCAAAGACTCGCTGCATGTACAGCTACAGGCCACCGCCCTTAAGACGGCTTAGTAAATACACTGCCAAAGTTAAAAAATCGCTTCAAGTTTAATAGCTGCTCCCGCAATATTCTATTGAGCCAGTGGCCAATTAGGCATACAAATCCGCTGCCGAACAGCTAACGCGGCAAGCTTGCGCGCATTTCAATCTCCATGAAATTCCAACATCTCATGTTCGATTTTCATGGAGATTTAAACCGCCACCATCCCCGCCCACCGCAGCGCCGCCTTGCCATCACATGCGCCCAATGGCACCCGCAGCGATAGCGGCATCCATCTCTGCAATGCTGACCGGCTTCTTCACCCGCCCCGCAAACCGCCCGCGCAGCACCGCCACGTCCGTGCGCACCGCGACCACGCGGAAGCTATCGCCTTCGGGGAGAAATTCAATCTTCTGGCCAGCAGTTAGCCCCAATGCTGCACGCACGGCGCGCGGCAAGGTGATCCGGCCTTTACTGGTTAACGTGGCTGTAGGCATACGCACTCTTTACTCTACTAGCAACTACTATTTTAATAGCTGCTCCCGCTATATTCTATTGGGCTACCGGCCTATTTGGCACTAAACCTGCAGCCCGCCGCACGATTATGACCACGCCGCGCCAGCTTGTCACCCCAGGCAAAGCCCAGGGTCACAACAGCTAGAAACCACCCAACAATGGCGCACCTTTAACGCTTAACCCAACAAGGTGCACCATGCATTCATCCACTCCCAGCCCCATGCCCCTCTACGGCAGCGAACCCATTGAGCCCGGCCTGTACCTCGGCCTCTTCCATGGCCGCAAAGACCCTGACGACCAAATGATCGAATGGGGCTTTAACGGCCCACTCATCGGCCCCTTAAGCTTTGTGCACACCACCTACACCAACGTCATCAAACTAGGCTTTCACAACGCAGCCGCCAAGAAAAGGTACTTTCCCATCCAAGACATGCCCATGCTAGAGATCAGCGGCGACATGGTGCATTACCAAAACAGCTACTACGGCGACTGGACGGTGTTCTACGCCACGGGCTGCGACATCCGCGCACCCCAAGACACCTTCCGGCAGTCACCCCGCCCCGTGCGCAGCCTGTACGCACACCAGCGCGCATAGCGCACACCCGCTTTCAAGGCATACTGTTACAAACAGGAAAGCCGCCATGCCAAGCCCACCCACCGCGCCCAGCCCCGCACCGCCCAACTGGACACGCCAGCAAACCCTGGCCGCGCTGCACATCTACTTTCAGCTCCCCTTTGGCCAGCTCCATCGCGAGCAGCCCAAAATCAAACAAGTAGCCCAGTGGATAGGCCGCACACCCAGTTCGGTAGCGCTCAAGCTGGTCAACCTCGCCAGCCTAGACCCGCAAATCGTCGCCACCGGCCGCGCAGGCATGCGCAACGCATCCAAACTTGACGAAGCCATCTGGCAAGAACTGCAAAACAACTGGGACGCGGTAGCGCTAGAGGCCGCAGCAGAATACGAAACCCTAGCCACCCGCCACGGCCTGCCCGCCAACGTAGACGTCATCGACGAGCTGCCCGAAGTACCGGACATAGCCGAGGGTAAAACCCGCCTAGCCACCGTAGAAGTACGCGTCAACCA
>JAYVDN010000158.1:0-2769 GCA_043749385.1 Polaromonas sp. | reverse complement strand
GCTCAGGGCCTTTTGCCAAGCATCCAGATTAACTTGCGCAAAGTTGATGTTGGCGATCACAGCATCTTCGGTATAAGGGGTAGTTTCGCCTCGGCTCAGGCCTACACCAATACCGCCGCGCAGCACCCGTGGCTCTGCACCGGAGATGTCACGCACATACACGATGGAGGCAATATTACCTATATCCACCAGTATTTGGTCTTGCAGCTTTTGCCCAGCGGCCATTGACTCGCGCACCAAGTGGTTTTCATAGCGCAGCGCCAAGGCAGTCTCCGCCGGTTTGGCCAGCGGAGGCGGGAAATTCAGCGCCATGCCTTGCAGGTTGCTGGTGATCGATAACTCGGGCAGCCCTTTGCGAAAACTGAGTACGGCTGCGTAGGCCGCGCTTCCAGTGGCGCTCTGGCCCAAGCGTGATGCAAAGCCCAACTCTTTGGCTTGGCGCAGGGCTTCGGCGGTGGCAGTGCCTTGGGCTTTAAATACCAGGCCCGCATCCTCGGGCCCCGCATTGCTTTGCGTGCCGCCCTCCAGGCGCATATCGCCTCCCAGCAAGCTGGCTTGCGCGCCCTGGATGGCAAACCCCGACTCGTTGAAAGTCACCAAGCCCTTGGAGCGCGCTAGCAGGGGGCTATCAGGTGTGATTTGAACGTCGTTGCCCGCCAAGGTAATGCTGCCTAAAACTTTAGAGCGCTCCAGGTTAAACAATGGCAAGTTGAGGTGGAGTTGAATATCAGCATTGCCGGTAGCGGTAGCCTTAGCCAAGCTTTGGCTGGTAATGCCCAAGAGTGGCGTGCCATTGACGACAGCCAACATGTCGCTGCCCGCGCCGCGTGCATCGGCGTTCACGATGACCGTGGGTGTGATGCCAAGACTGGGGATACGGGCGTCAGCACGGACAATTTGCAAGCTATTGTTGTCACCCAAGCGGCCAGACGCGGCATTGACTGCCAAGGACGCGCGTTCAAAGACCAGCTCGCCACTCATTTGGGTCAACGCGGGCCATGGCAAGCTGCCCGCTGGTTGGATGGATTTAGGCACATACGCAAAATGAGCATCGACGACTTGGGCTGCAATTCGAAACTCGCCCAGTTTGGGGTCGGTAAATGGCATGTCAAACAAATCACCTTTGACGATGAACTTGGCAGAACTCACGCGCCCCTGCACCACGGCGTCGCGCACATAGTCACGCGCCGCCTTGCCCACCACCAAGGGCAGGTAACGGTATGTTTTGGTACCCTCACCGCGTGAGAGGCTTCCCTGCAAGTCAAGCACCCCGGGAAAGCGTGATTTGGCGCGGCTCTGGGCCGGGTCTGCCGTATGCCAATGGGCTTGGGCTTCGCCCTGGGCATCGGCATTGGCAAACTGAATCTTGTCAAGCTTGAGGTCAATTTTTCCGTTGTCTAGTACCCACTTGGCATCGGCACTCAACGTGTCGAGCAGTACCACGGGGTCTTCAAACGCGCCGGGTAACTCAACGGCTCCTTTGGTGATCACTAGCTTGGCATCACCGCCAGCTTGATTGAGCTTGAACTCTACGGTCGCGCCACGTACACCAGGGCGTGTTTGCTCCGCCAGTGCTAGCGCGGTCGTTCCCAGCTTGGCAATCGCTTGCGGCGTAGTAGGGGCATGTTGCGCTGCAACGCTCAAACCCTGCACGCGCCCTTGGGCCTCGTAGCGGCTAGGCTCGCTGATGTGGCCTTGCCAACTCGCTTGCACCATGGTGACCAGGCCTTTGGGCGCCAAGCTGCGGATCAAACTGTGGGTAGCGGTACCTACCGGCAGACGATCAGCAATTTGCGCCAGTGCGGCAAGATCAAGCCGATCAGCTTTCAGCTCACCAAATGCTTGCACCTTGCCTTCTTGCCCAGTTTGCAGAAAGCTCACGTTGCCGCCCGGCCATTGGATGCCGTCCTGCGTGCGAAAGGCCAAACCTTCCGTTGCAAAGCGAATACCACCGGCCACAGTTTGTCCAGCCAAACGGCCGCTGACTGATTGCACGGCGATAGCTTGTAAATCTTTGGCCAAACGCACATCTACCTGTTTTAGCGCTATATCGGCGGTAACAGCAGTGAGCTGCCCCTGGCTGAGCGTGGCCCAGGCACGTAGTGCGCCCGCTCCGCGCGTGATATCCACGCCTACATCCGCATAGGGCTTAAGCTGGGAGACATCTATTCGGGAAAAATCGGCAAACAGCTCGCCTTCCCAGTCTTGCCATTTGCCTGCGGGCGAGCCGGTAAGTGGACTGCGCGTACTGCCAAGGATTTTGAAGCGCTCACCCCATGCGGGCGCTGGGGTGGCATCGAGGCGAAACAAATGCTGGCGCCCCGGGTTGCGTAAAACGAAATCTACTTGGCCAAGCGCCAGCGGCGCAGCGCCGCGCATTTCGTCGGTCCAACGTACCGTACCCGAGCGGATTACAAACTCACGTTGCTGAAAAAACCAATGGACAGCGCCTTGGTTGTTTTGATCGTCTTTGTTTGCAGACATGTCCAGCCCGGCCACCAAAATATGCCCCTGCGCGGTACGCCTGATGTCCAACTCTGGTTGGTCAATCACCAGTTGCTCAAAGCCCAGATTGGCCAACGAGCGAGGCGACATGGCCGCCGTTACCTTTTTAAGCACCAAGGCGTCGCGCCCGCTGCTGTCGAGCAGGCGTACGTCTTGCATTTCGAATGACGGCACCAGCGTATGCGACTGCGC
Organism: Polaromonas sp.; assembly: GCA_043749385.1. Taxonomy (GTDB): domain Bacteria; phylum Pseudomonadota; class Gammaproteobacteria; order Burkholderiales; family Burkholderiaceae_C; genus JAAFIP01. The sequence continues at coordinate 72 of JAYVDN010000158.1, read as the reverse complement.
AGTGATGGCACCAATGCGCACCGGTACCCCCAAGATCTGGGTGAGGCGACTTTCCAGCGTAGGGCGCAGTTC
>JAYVDN010000157.1:0-4181 GCA_043749385.1 Polaromonas sp. | reverse complement strand
AAGGTGCTGTTCATCAACATCCAGCACCCCGGTGAAAACACCGCCGCCGCCAACATTGCCGACCCCACCAAGTTTGAGAGCCACTGGCCCGGCAACGGTGTCGGCGTCGCCGCCTATGGCCCTGGTGGTGCTGCCGCGCGCCCCCGCTCGGCCACGGTGATGATTACCAAGAACGATGGCGGCATCATCGGTTTGTAAAAATAGCCCAGGCGCTTAAGCCTGCGATTGCAAGATAAAAAGGTGCGACAACGCAAGTTGTCGCACCTTTTTTTATGTCGGTTTTACTGCAGTTTTACTGCACAAACCCCATCCCCCGTGCCTCACGCACTTCGGGTTTGATGCGGTGTTCTGCTTCTAGCTGCTCGATAAACTCATCAGCCGAGAACTCGGTAGCCAAGATATCTACCTGGCGCTTGACCGCTGCAAAGTCGCCGGGCGAGAGCTGCTCTAGCTTGGCCAGTCGGGTGCGCAATGCCTCGCCGAACTTAGTGGCATCGCCTGCCAAAGCTTCCGTGATGAACATTTTCTCGCGCTGCTCCTTCGTCAAGGGTTTGAACTTGATCTTGAAGGTGAAGCGGCGCAGGGCGGCTTGGTCAATGCGGTCCAGCAAATTGGTGGTGCAGACAAAGATGCCGTTGTAGCGCTCCATCTGCTGGAGCATTTCGTTCACCTCGGTCACCTCGTAGCTGCGCTGCGCACCCCGGCGGTCGGACAAAAAGCTATCCGCTTCGTCCAGCAGCAGCACGGCTTTCTCGGCCTCGGCTTCTTTGAACATGGCGGCCATGTTTTGCTCGGTCTCGCCGACAAACTTGCTGATCAAATCGCTGGCCTGCTTGACGATGAGTGGTTTGCCCAAGGCCCGGCTGATGTGCTCGCCCAGCGCGGTTTTGCCGGTGCCCGGTGCGCCGTAGAAGCACAGGGTGCCGTGGCCGCGCGCCTTCAGGGCCTCGACAATGCGTGGTATGTCAAAACGCGTTTCCACGTTCAGCATTTCCAGATCGTAGGTGGTGACCTGCTTGCGGGTTTTGTCGCTGGTGGCCTTGTTGCCCAAGGCTTCGTCAGAGTTTTTAAGCTGGCGTTCGATCAGCTTTTCAAACTCTACGGTTTCTTCGCTGGATTTAGCCAGGCCTGCAAAGCGCACTGCGGTGCGAATCTGTGCGGGCGTGAGGCCTTTGCGCTCCGTCAGCTTGGCCACAAAGCCGTCGCTGATGGGTACGCCCTCCAGCGTTTTGCGCACCAGTTGCTCGCGTGCGCCCGGAGGCGGCGATTTGAGCTCCAGGTGGTAGGCAAAGCGGCGGCGAAAAGCCGGGTCGATCTGCTCGATGCGGTTGGTCACCCAGATGGTAGGCACGGCATTGCCTTCCAAAATTTGGTTCACCCAGGCTTTGCCGTTCACGCTGTGGCTGACGGCGGCAGACAGCGCCTGCTGCTCTTGCCGCGCCATCAGTTGCGCGGCGTCCACGCTGATGGGTGGGAACACATCTTCCACTTCGTCAAACAACAGCGTAGCTTGCTGCGCACCTTTAAGAAACACCTGCGCAATTTGCAGCGAGCGGTAACGGTCGCGGCCGCTGAGTGAATTGCCGTCGCGGTCGGCGTACTCGACCTCAAACAGCTCCAAGCCCGCAGCTTGCGCCACCACCTTGGCCAGCTCGGTTTTGCCGGTGCCGGGAGGGCCGTACAGCAGCACGTTCACGCCCAGCTCTTTGCGCTCTACGGCATTGCGCATCAGGCTAATCAGTACGTCCACCTCCTCCTGCACAAAGTGAAAGTCTTTAGTGGCTAGCGCGGTCTTGGCTGCAGGGCGGGTGAACACGGCCATCAGCTCGCTCTGGTCGCGGTACTCGCGCATCAGCACGGGGGGGAGTTTTTCGCTCACCTTCATCAGGTCGGCCAGGTCGGTGATGTTGTGCTCGCTGATCAGATTTTCCACCATGCCAATGCGCTCCAGGCGCGAGCCTGCGCGCAGGGCTTCGGCTACTTCGCTGGCTTTCACGCCAGCAATGTCGGCCAGGGCGGCGTAGGCTTCGGGCGCGTTGTTCACTTTGAACTCAACCAGCAGGCTGCGCAGGTCGCGCTGGTAGCGGGCCAGGGTGCCGTAGAGCAGCAGGGCGCGCTCGGCTTTGTTCAACTGCAGCAGGCCGGCCAGTGCGTCGATGTTTTTCTCTACCAGGGTGCTGTGTTTTTTCAGCGCGTGGGTCAGCCACTCGTGGGTGGCGGCCAGTAGGGTGAGCAGGTCTTTGGGCGCGTCTTTGGCAAACTCGTCGAGGTAGAAGAACAGCGTGCCTTCTTCATACGGGCCGCGCCATGCGCCATGCCGCTCTAAAAACTCGGTGTGGCTAAGCGCCTCATGGCCGCGCCAAAACTCGTTGCCCACGCAGCGGCGGGCCAGAAACTCGCGCACTTTCTCCAGCACATGCTCGGGCCACACCACATGGCGGCCCGCCAGAGAAAGCAGGCTGTTGAGGTCGCGGCGCACGTTGAACTTGGCACCTTGCTTGGCCGCCAGTGCAAGAACAAAGTGCGAGCACATCAGGTCGAGTACGGGCGCGTCTTTCAGGCCCGGTGAGGTGAGCTTGCCGTCGACTGCAATGACACTGATAGTAGCTAAGCGTTTGGCCATGAATGCCTCCAACGGGTTGCCCCGTATTTGTGGGTAGAACTACGATAACGCAGCTTTGCATACTTGGGAAGACACAAGGGGTTTATTTACACGGCGTGCATGTGTGATATTCACCACACATTAGCCCGCAGATTTCTCAATTCTTGCGCACAATGCAGTGATGATCACATTGCACGACATTCAAACCGCTGCGTCTCGGTTGCAAGGCCAGGTGCTCAACACCCCTTGTGTAGAGAGCAAAACGCTCTCGCAGATTACCGGCGCGCAGCTGTACCTGAAGTTTGAGAACTTGCAGTTCACCGCCAGCTTCAAAGAGCGCGGCGCGTACAACAAGCTCTCCACGCTCGACTTGGCCACCTGTAAGGGCGTAGTGGCCATGAGCGCAGGCAACCACGCGCAGGGCGTGGCGCACCACGCCGCCCGCCTGGGCCTGCGCGCGGTGATCGTCATGCCGCTGTTCACCCCCGGCGTGAAGGTGGAGAACACCCGCCGTCTGGGCGCTGAGGTGGTGCTGCACGGCAACTCGCTGGACGAAGCGCGCAGCCACGCGCTAGCGTTGGCTGCCAGTCAAGGCCTCACATTGGTTCACCCCTATGACGACCCTTTGATCGTTGCAGGCCAAGGCACGGTGGGGCTGGAGATGCTGCAAGCGGTGCCCGATCTGGACACTCTGGTCATCGCGGTCGGCGGTGGTGGGCTGATAGGCGGTATTGCCACAGCGGCCAAAGCCATCAAGCCCGGCATCCGCATTGTCGGCGTGCAGGCCCAGCGTTTTCCGGCCATGTTCAACGCCATCAAGGGCACGTCCCACAAGCAAGGCGCCAGCACTATCGCCGAGGGCATTGCCGTGGGCACGCCGGGTAAGCTGCCGCTGGAGATCATCCGCGACCTGGTGGACGACATGCTGCTGGTGGATGAAGGCGATATCGAGCAGGCGATTGTGATGCTGCTGGAGATAGAGAAAACCTTGGTGGAAGGCGCAGGCGCGGCCGGGCTGGCTGCCGTGCTCAAGCATCCGGAAATGTTCAAGGGCCAGCGCATAGGCCTGGTATTGTGCGGCGGCAATATTGACCCGTTGCTGCTGTCCTCCATCATCGAGCGCGGCATGGTGCGGGCCGGTCGGCTGGCGCGCATCCGCGTGGGCGCGCGGGATGTGCCGGGCTCGCTGGCGCGCATTACAGCGGTGGTCTCTGAGATGGGGGCCAATATCAACGAGGTGCAGCACCAGCGCGCCTTTACTTTGCTGGCGGCGCAAAACGTAGACATTGAGCTGGTGATCCAAGCCCGGGGACATGACCACGTAGCGCAGGTGCTGGAGGCGCTGCGGGCGCAGGGGTTTGAGGCGCAGGCGGTTTAAGCATCCTGGCTTGATGGTGAACGGGTCACGGTCTGACGGCTAACGGCTGTGCTCGCTCTGGCACTCGGTGTGCACAGCTCCGCGGCTGTCCCCCGGCCTGCGGCCTCCTTGTATGCTTAGTCTCAGGGAGTTCAAGTGAAAGTTTCAGAAAGTTATGCACAGCCCGTTTACTCCGTGGGACACCAAGCCCGTAAAGGAGCT
>JAYVDN010000156.1:0-2838 GCA_043749385.1 Polaromonas sp. | reverse complement strand
CAATCCGTCGGAGGGGTTCAACGGCTTTGGGTCATCCTATCCCTAAAATCAAGCCCCTCCTGCCTGTAAAAACCACACTGCAGACACCCAGATGACAATCGCCCGCCAAGCTTTATGATCACCCCTATGACCACGCCGCAAGCTTCCTCGATTACCCATACCCCACCCGAGCGCACTCAGCGCCCGTGGGGTTGGTACGAGACGGTGACGGAGGCTGTGGGCCACAAGGTCAAGCGCATCCATGTGCACGCGGGCCAGCGCCTGAGCCTGCAAAAGCATGCCCAGCGTGCCGAGCACTGGGTGGTGGTGCGCGGCCTGGCCCGGATTACCTTGGGCAACCCCGATGGCGAGACTTGGCGCGAGTTTGACTTAAGCGTAGGCCAGCACTGTGACATCGCCTTGGGCCAAGTGCACCGCCTGGCCAGCGTGGGCGATGCGCCGGTAGAGATTATGGAAGTGCAGTTTGGCGCGTACTTGGGTGAGGACGACATCACTCGCCTGCAAGACGATTTTGGCCGGGTTTGATGGCATATTTAACCGCCTGGCCAATAGAATATCGCGGGAGCAGCTATTAAGTTTATAGTGATCACATGCTGCGCTGGCTCCTAGTTACCCTGTTGGCTCTGGTACTGATCGGTTGGTTGGCGCCTGCATTGCGCCGCTGGGGTTTTGGTAAATTGCCGGGTGATTTCAACTTTAAATTTCGCGGACGCGATGTGTCCGTGCCGCTGGGCTCCACCATCGTGCTCAGCTTGGTGGCCGGGTTGCTGAGCAAGCTCATTTAGTCGCTGGCCTGGCACAACGGTGTCTGTGTCACGGCCAATTTTGATCTGCCGCTGTCGCATTTCAGAACCGGGCATGTGAAGTACTGCGCCATTGCATCGATTTTGGAGGCAAATCTCCCCTCATGCAGCCACAACAAAAACGCTTTTGAATTAAAATTCACCCGCATTTGGAACCGTTTTTGCCCCGCCCTTGCGCGCTCCTGTCATGTCTATTCAAACCCTTGCTGACGCACTTGGCCTGTCGATCTCCACCGTCTCGCGCGCCCTCAATGGCTACAGCGACGTGAGCGCCAAAACCCGTGCGCGGGTAGCGGCCGCCGCCAAAGCCATGAACTACCGGCCCGACCCGATCGCGCACCGCCTGGCCACTGGGCGCACCGGTGCGGTCGCGCTGGTGTTCACGGCGGCGCCAGGCCATCGGCAAGATGCGTCCTTGGCATCGCTGATGTTGGGCGTATCGGAGGAAATGCGACGACACCGACTGTTTACCCTGGCCATATGGTTGCCCGCAGGCGATGAAGAGCTGCCCGAGCTGGACCGCTTGATCTCCGCGCGGCTGGTGGACGGCGTCATGCTCGCTCGGCCATCCACCCTGGACGGCCGCGTGGCGTTGCTGCAAAAGCGCGGCACGCCCTTTGTCACCTACGGCCGTACGCTGGAGAATGCGCCCCACGCTTGGGTAGACGGCGACAATGCAGGCGCTGCGGCGCAGGCCACAGCCCATTTGATCGCCTTAGGCCACCGCCGCATCGCCCTGCTGGCAGGCCCGGACAGCATGACGTTTTCAGTGCAACGCCAACAAGGTTTTGAGCGCAGCGTGCGCGCCGCAGGCCTAGACCCTGCAAACTGCCCCATCCTGCACGTGGAGCTCAATACCACCGCTGGCCTGCACGCAGGCACCCAACTGCTCGCAGCCAGTCCACGCCCCAGTGCGGTGGTGTGCATGACTGACGCGTTGGCCTTGGGTGTGTACCAGGCGGCCACGGCCATGGGGCTGCAGGTGGGCAAAGATGTCTCGGTGATCGGTTTTGGCAACAGCGACGCGGGCGAGCTGGCCACCCCGCCCCTGGCCACGGTAGACCATGCTGTGGCAAACGGTGGCCGCCACGTCGCGCGCACTTTGCTGCACGTGATGCAAAACCCTGGCACGCTGCCCGAGCACCTGCTGGAGAACCCCCAACTCCTCTTGCGCGCCTCTGTGGGGCCCTGCCAGTCGGCATAAGCACACGGCATAATCAGCCGCATGCAATCTACCTCTTACCATGCCTGCGTCGATATTGGCGGCACCAAAGTAGCGGTGTCACTGGCCGACAGCGAGTCCCAGCGTAGCCTGCAACTGTACGCTCGCCGTGCCGAGCCCACCGCGAAAGAGGGCAGCGCCAACGCCGTGGCAGAGCAGATCATCCGCATAATCGACGCAGCCTGCGCAGAGCAGGGCTTCGCGCCCCAGCAGATCGCCAGCGTGGGTGTCTCCAGTTGCGGCCCTTTTGTGTTGCAAGGCGGCATGCTGGCCCTGGCAGCACCCAATATTTGTGGCGGTTTGGGCGCAAGCGTGGTCGGTGGTGGAGGCGTTGGGGTGGGCGTTGGGGTGGGCGGGGTGGCCCGGGGCCTGCCCAACGACTGGACCAGCGCCCCGCTAGAAGCCCCCTTGCGCCAGCGCTTCGGCGCGGTGCGGATAGAAAACGATGCCATCGGCGCGCTAGAGGCCGAGCGCCGCTGGGGCGCTTTGCAAGGCATAGACCACTGCGCCTACGTCACCTGGAGCACCGGCATTGGCGTAGGACTGTGCGTCGATGGCCACGTGCTGCGCGGCAAAAACGGCAATGCTGGGCACGCCGGCCACATGTTCGTCAGCTCGCACCCCGACACCGCCTGCGGCTGCGGCAACGTGGGCGACCTGGAAGCCGTGGTCGCAGGCAACGCCATACCGCGGCGTTTTGGGCTGGGCGCTGCTGCGCTTTTTACAGCAGCAGGTGCAGGCGACGCAACGGCCGCCGCCCACATAGACGAGCTATGCCAAGTGATGGGCCGCGCCCTGTACAACCTGATCGTC
>JAYVDN010000155.1:0-10753 GCA_043749385.1 Polaromonas sp. | reverse complement strand
CAGGTGCTTTTGGCGGGTGAAGTCGTCGTCGGAGTGGGCAACATTTATTGCTCGGAGGCCTTGTTTTTAGCGGGCATCCGGCCCACAGTGCGCTCCTGCAACATCAGCGCGCCGCGGGCTGCCAGGCTGCATGCAGCCATAGGCGATGTGTTGCAAGCGGCGGTGAACAAAGGCGGCAGCACGCTGCGTGATTTTTCCAATGCAGAGGGTAAAACTGGCTACTTTCAGCTCCAAGCCATGGTCTATGGCCGTACCGGTGAGGCCTGCCGCGTGTGCGACAAGCCCATCAAGCAGATGCGCCAGGGCCAGCGCAGCACGTTTTTTTGTGCCACTTGCCAAAAATACTAAGCCTGGTCGTGATTTCAGGCCGTTTTGCGCTTGCTTGCCGGATGTACTAAACGGCTGTGCAGTGTTATATTGAATGCCTATGCAAGCCACTGTAGACAGCACCCACGCCCCCTCATTTAACGAGCAATTTGATTCGCACAGCGTGTGGCGCCGTGAGTTTGCGCTGCGCTTGAAACTACTGTCCGACTGGATGCGCGACCATGAGTTGCTGGACTCTTCGGTGGAAGAGCGCCTGCATCGCCTTGAGAGCCAAATGCGTTCCGACAAAGTGATGGTGGCTTTTGTGGCCGAGTTCTCGCGCGGCAAGTCTGAACTTATCAACGCTATATTTTTTGCATCTTATGGCCGGCGCATCATGCCCGCCAGTGCTGGCCGTACTACCATGTGCCCTACCGAGCTGGGCTGGGACGCCGATGTGCCTCCTTGCCTGCGCTTGCTGCCCATCGAAACCCGCTTGCAGCCCCAAGCGCTGATGGAGTGGCGCTCCGCGCCCGAAAAGTGGACTCGGGTAGACCTGGATGTGAACGACGCAGGCCAATTAGCCCAGGCTTTTGAAAAAGTAGCCGAGATACGCAAAGTGACCAAAGACGAGGCGCGCGCGCTAGGTTTTTGGCACGACGATACGCCCGACGATAACCCGATGACGGACGCTGCGGGCATGGTGGAGGTGCCCAAGTGGCGCCACGCTTTGATCAATATCGCTCACCCGCTGCTCAAACAAGGTTTGGTCATCCTGGACACCCCGGGTTTGAACGCCATCGGTGCCGAGCCTGAGTTGACGGTAAGCTTGATTCCGCAAGCCCACGCAGTGGTGTTCATTCTGGGCGCTGACACGGGTGTGACCAAGTCTGACCTGTCGATTTGGCGTGAGCACCTGATCACAGAAAACACAGACCACTCTTCCCGTTTGGTGGTGCTGAATAAAATTGACACGATGTGGGACGCGCTGTCCACGCCGCAGCAAATTGAGGCCAATATCGAGCGCCAGCGCACTAGCACGGCGGACATTTTGTCGTTACCCAAAAGTCAGGTGATTCCAGTGTCGGCCCAAAAAGGCTTGGTGGCCAAAGTCAATGGTGATGCGGCCTTGTTAGCGGCCAGCCAATTACCCGCCTTGGAGAAGGCCTTGAGCGACGGCATGATGGGTCAACGCAGGTCTATTTTGCGTGGCGCTATGTCTTCGGGTATCGCTGATTTGCGCATGGAAACTGGGCGTGTGATCAACATCCGCCGCCGTGACTTGGCCGAGCAAATGGTGGAAATGCGCGGTTTGCGTGGCAAAAACGCTACAGTTATTAAACAAATGCGCAACCGTATTGAGGCTGAGCAAACCGAGTTCGATGCCAGCGGTGCACGCATCCATGCGGTGCGCTCCATTCACCTCAAATTGCTGCGAGAAGTGTTCTCCGCATTGGGCAGCGCAACCCTGAAAGCCGAGTTGCGCCAACTCAATGATGCATTGCGCCAGCCTGGTATCAAACTGGGTGTGCGCAAGGCCTACAACGATACCTTTGCCCGTCTGCGCGATGTCTTGTCGCACGCCAAGGGCCTGAACAGCGAAATTCAAACCATGCTGACGACCAGCTTTCGCCAGTTGAATGCGGAGTATGGCTTTTCGCTCCAAACGCCGCGTGAGCCAGAGCTGGTGCGCTATGAACGGGATTTGGATCTCGTGGAGCGCAGCCATTTGCAGTACCTGGGCCTTGGCAATGTGCTTCGCTTGGCGCAGCCAGAGTTCTCAGACCGTTTGGTGCGTGCTTTGGCTACACGCCTGCGCGTGGTGTATGAATCCGCGCTGGGCGAGGTAGAGCTGTGGAACAAAACCGCCGCCGCCCAGCTAGACGCACAGCTGCGCGAGCGCCGCAAAACCTTTGCCCGCCGTATCGAGGCCATTGACCGCATTCAAGATGCAGCCAATACGCTGGACGAGCGCATCACCGAGATCAACAGCCAAGACCACCATCTCACGGTGCTGGACAGTAAACTGCTGGAGCTGACATCGCATTTGGTAGACACCCCCACCAAAGCACCGGAAAAGCCCGTTGCCCCTGTGAAAGCGACCCCGGCTAAAGCCAGCGTAGCTGCAAAGCTTGTGGTCCCCGCGCAAGGGGGTGGGGGCAGGGCTGAGGCGGCCTTGGCACCAACTCCTGCAGCACCAGTTCCGACGGCAAGCAAGGCGCTGGCCAAGGCGGCATCGGGCTTACCGCCAGAGTCAGGCTGGCCCGAAACGCAGATTCAGGTACGCGCGGCATAAGCCGGACGGTCACTTTCTGTTTTGATGCAACTCAGTAAGCGCAGCGCGCCCGCGGGCAGCTTCTCGGCCTCAAATCCTGCCAGTACAGGCATGGCCGACGCTGTGCTAGCCTGGCAGGCTGAGCATGGCCGCGCTGGGCTGCCGTGGCAAAACACCCGCGATCCCTACCGCGTATGGCTGTCAGAGATCATGCTGCAGCAAACTCAGGTGGTGACTGTGCTGGACTATTACCCCCGGTTTTTAAAACGTTTTCCCGATGTGGCCAGTCTGGCCAAAGCGCCGCTCGACGATGTGCTGGCGCTGTGGAGCGGCCTGGGCTATTACAGCCGGGCCCGTAACCTGCACCGCTGCGCGCAGTCCGTGGTGCAAGACTTTGGTGGGCAGTTTCCACAAAGCGCTGAGTTGCTGCAAACCTTGTCTGGCATTGGCCGCTCCACTGCTGCTGCAGTTGCGGCTTTTTGCTATGGTGAGCGGGTAGCTATTTTGGATGCTAACGTAAAACGAGTATTGACGCGGGTGCTGGGCAATGGCAGTGACATGAGCATTGCAAGCAATGAACGCGCGCTATGGGACACAGCTACGGATTTGTTGCCCACTACCCATTTGGCTGCGGCCATGCCGCGCCATACCCAAGCCATGATGGACCTGGGAGCGACGCTATGCACCACGCGAAAACCAGCGTGTGAGCGTTGCCCCTTGGCAGGCATATGCGTGGCCCGCGCCCAGGGGCAACCCGAAGCTTATCCCGTCAAAACGCGCAAACTCAAACGCAGCAGCGAGGCATGGTGGCTGCTGCACGCGCAGCGAGCCGATGGCACCGTTTATTTGGCAAAAAGGCCCACACCCGGTGTGTGGGCGGGCCTGTACAGCCTGCCCACGTACAGCAGCCGTGAAGCTTTGATGGCTAAGCTGACCCCCGCGCAGCAAGCGGCCTGCGCAGACCAAGCGGCGTTTGTGCATGTGCTGACGCACAAAGATCTGCACTTGCATGTGGTTCAACTGGTCTGGAAGCGCCAGGCCGCGCCGCTGCCCACAGGGCAGTGGTTTGCCATTAGCGCGCTGCCAGGGGTAGGCTTGCCAGCGCCGATACGCAAATTGTTGGTGTAGTGTGCTGCCAGGCGTTTGCTACTTATTCAGTAGCTGCTCGCGCGATATTCTAGAGGGCTAGAGCACGCTAGACGCAAAAATATTGCCATCGATCTCGCGGTGCCGTTTCAGAGTGCTCCAGTCTTTGGCAAAGTGTCTTGCCAGTTGCTCCACCAAAAAAACGGAGCGATGTTGGCCGCCCGTACAACCGATGGCTACCGTCACGTAGCTGCGATGGTCTTTGGTGAGGGCGGGTAACCAATGGCTTATGAACTCGTGGATATGGCGGAACATGTGGCGCACATCAGGCTGCTGCTTTAAAAATTGCGCCACGGGTGCATCTTTGCCCGTCAGAGGGCGCAGCTCCTCTTCATAGTGGGGATTGGGGAGCATGCGCACATCAAACACAAAATCTGCATCCATGGGTATGCCGCGCTTAAAACCAAACGACTCGAATACCAAGGTGAGTTGCTTGGAGGGTGCCGACAACAATGCTTTGATATAGCCCTGCAGTTGCGTGGAGCGAATCAGGCTGGTGTCCATCACATGCGACTGTTCGCGCAGGTCGGCCAGTATGTTGCGCTCCAGTTCGATCGCATCGGTCAGCGCGCGTTGCTGGTCGGGTTCACTGTTGTTGGACAGCGGGTGCTTGCGCCGCGTCTCGGAAAAGCGGTGCACCAAGGTGTCGGTGCTGGCATCCAGAAAAATGGTTTTGATCTGAATGCCTTGTGCACGCAGCGCTTTGAACTGTCCGGGTAGCAAGGGCAATGACGCCGCGCTACGCACATCCATGGCAATGCCAATTTTGCTGACGTGGTGAACCTTCTCCACCTCAATGAACGAGCCTAGCAGCTCGGGGGGCAAATTGTCGACGCAGTAGTAGTGCGCATCTTCCAGCGCATGCAGCGCCACTGACTTGCCCGAGCCGGACATGCCGGTGATCAATACAACTTCGATAGGTGATGCGCTGGACATGGATTTGATGTTACGCCAAAATAAAGTCAGTAAAAGAAGGCGGTGAACGTCAAGCCTGTCCCAGCATCTCTTTGGCGTGCGCCAAAGTGGTGCCTGAGAGCTTTTCACCACCCAGCATGCGGGCAATTTCCCCTACGCGTTGCTCGCCTGCAATGGCCTGTACATCGCTTACCGTGTGCTTGGCCTTGAGCTGTTTGGACACTAGCAGGTGCTGGTCGGCGCAAGCAGCCACTTGGGGTAAGTGGGTGACGGCCATGACTTGGCGGTCTTTGCCCAATTGTTTCATCAGGCGGCCGACTGTTTCGGCTACCGCGCCGCCTACGCCTGAATCTACCTCATCAAAGATCAAGGTTTGCGCTTTACCCAGCTGGCTGGTGGTGACGGCAATGGCCAAGGCAATGCGAGAGAGTTCACCGCCGGAGGCTACTTTGCCTACCGGGCGCGGCGTACTGCCTGCGTGGCCTGCGACTAAAAATTCAATGGTTTCCGCGCCGTACACGGCAGGCTCTGCCAACGCTGTCAAGGCCACCTCAAACCTACCGCCCTGCATGCCCAAGCCTTGCATGGCTTGGGTGATGGCGCTGCCCAGCTGCGGGGCAGCTTTGCGCCTGGCGTGGCTCAAGGTTTTGCAGGCGCTGGCCAAATCAGCATGGGCCTTGCGCTCGATGGCTTCCAGCCCCGCGATGTCTGATGCAGCCTCAAGCTGGGCTAGCTCGGTTTTCCATCCGCTGAGCAGAGCAGGCAGTTCAGCGGGTATGCGCTTGTAGCGGCGGGCCAGCGACATCCACTGGGTGATGCGCTCATCGAGCTGGCCCAGGCGCTGCGGGTTAGGTTCGGTTTTGCGGGTGTAGGTGTGCAGACTATGGGCTACGTCTTCTATTTGCGCCAAGCTTTGGGCTAAAAGCTCCGCTAATCCTTTAAAATCATGCGCCAGGAGCTCCTGATTTTGTAGTAGCTGCTGGGCCTTGGCCAATTGGCCTGCTGCGCCGTTGTCGCCGTTGTCATTGCCTTCCAATGCTTCAATGGCCTGGTAAGCGGCGTCTAGCAGGCCTTGGACGTTGGCCAGAGTGCCGTGCTCCCCGTTCAGTTCATCCCATTCGTTGGCGGCAGGTGCAAGCTTGGCCAGTTCTCCTATTTGCCAACCCAGACGCTCGCGTTCGGTTTCGATACTGGACTGTGCAGCACGCGCATCCGATAAAGTTTTAAGAGCGGTTTTCCAAGCGCCATATTTATCTGCCACATCTTTGCCGCTGATCTTGCCAAACGCGTCCAGCAGGCTGCGCACTTCGTCCGCTCGAGTCAACGCGGCCCAAGCGTGCTGGCCGTGAATGTCTACCAAATGGTCAGCTACCTCACGCAGCTGCGCAACGGTAGCTGCGCTACCGTTGATCCACGCGCGGCTTTTGCCCTGCGCGTCGACGGTGCGGCGGATCAGCAAGGTATCGCTGCCCTCAGCAAAGCCGGCCTCTTGCAGCCAATCGCCCAGCCAGGCTGGAGTGTCAAACTCGGCGCTGATCTCGGCGCGCGCTGCGCCTTCGCGCACAACGTTCACATCAGCGCGCGCACCCAGCACCATTTGCAGTGCATCGATCAAGATCGATTTGCCTGCGCCAGTCTCGCCCGTGAGTACGGTAAAGCCGCAGGGAAGATCCAGGTCTAGCTCTTGCACGATGACAAAATCGCGCAGATTCATTCGACGTAATGCCACGTTTACACCCCTCCCTCATTCCAGTGCAGTTTATGGCGCAGGGTGTCAAAGTAGCTCCAGCCCAAAGGATGCAAAAAGCGCAGCAGATGTTCAGAGCGCCGCACCATGATGCGGTCGCCTATCAGCAATGATGCCAGCGACTGCATGTCAAAATTGGCACTGGCATCTCTGCCAGCGACTACTTCAATGGCTATTTGCGAGCTCTGCGCAAGCACGATGGGCCGGTTAGACAAATTGTGCGGGGCAATCGGCACCATTACCCAGCCCGCAATCGAGGGATGCAGGATGGGCCCACCGGCCGACATGGAGTAAGCCGTGGAGCCGGTGGGCGAGGCGATGATCAAGCCGTCAGCCCGCTGGTTGGCCACAAAGCGCCCATCCACTTCGACCCTCAGTTCCAGCATGCCAGCGGTAGCGCTTCGGTTCACCACCACATCGTTCAAAGCCATTGCGTCAAACACGCACCGGCCGTCGCGCATGACCTGCCCATGCATCAGGTTGCGGCTGTCTTCGGCAAATTCACCGGCAAGCATCGGGGCCAGGGCGCTTTGGTAGCCCTCCAGCGCGATGTCGGTGATGAACCCCAAGCGCCCTTGGTTAATGCCGATCAGCGGTATGCCGTAGCGCGCCAGTTGCCTCCCAATGCCCAGCATGGTGCCGTCGCCACCCACCACCAAGCCTAAGTCGCAATGCTCGCCAATGCCTGCTACGCTCAGGCTGGGATACTCGGCAATGCTGGCGTGGGAGGCGGTGTCTTTTTCTACCGACACCTCCAAACCCGATTTTTCCAAAAAGCGGGCAATGTCCAGCAAAATCTCGCGCGCCCCCATGGCTGCACTGGCGTGGTACTTGCCAATCAGGGCAACATGGCGAAACTGCGGTGACAAAAGCTTGGGCATGCGTAAATTACATCACTAAAATGCGAACATAGATGCAGTATCCAATATTTCATGCTCGATGACCGTGCCAAGCTGTTGTTAAAAGCGCTGGTAGAGCGTTATATCGCCGATGGGCAGCCCATCGGCTCGCGCACGCTGTCGCGCGCCTCGGGGCTGGAGTTGTCGGCCGCCACCATCCGCAACGTGATGAGCGACCTGGAAGAGCTGGGCCTGATAGCCTCGCCCCACACCTCGGCCGGGCGTATACCCACCGCGCGCGGCTACCGGCTGTTTGTGGACACCATGCTGACCGTGAACCGGCAAGACATCCCCGCTGCCGTGTCGGCCTCCACTCTGGCCGCAGAGCAGCCGCAAAAGGTGATCACCAACGCTGCGCAGTTGCTGTCGAATCTGTCCCAATTTGTTGGCGTCGTGATGGCACCGCGCCGCAGCTCGATATTTCGGCATATCGAATTCATGCGCCTGTCTGAAAAGCGCATTTTGGTCATTATTGTTGCGCCCGACGGTGATGTACAAAACCGCGTCATATTTACCGAGAGCGATTACACCCAAAGCCAGCTCGTGGAGGCGTCTAACTTTATTACGCTGCACTATGCGGGGCTGACGATAGAGCAGGTGCGCGAAAAACTTAAAAATGAAATTGAGCAATTGCGAAGCGAAATAGCGGTGCTCATGCAAGCTGCCGTGCAGGTGAGCAGCGAGGCCATGGGCGCTCCTGAGGGAGAGGTGGTGATATCGGGGGAGCGCAACCTGCTGTCGGTCAGCGATTTTTCTACCGACATGGGCCAACTGCGCCGTGCTTTCAATCTGTTTGAGCAAAAAGCGCAAATCATGCGCTTGCTGGATGTCTCCAGCCAGGCCGAGGGTGTGCGAATATTTATTGGCGGTGAAAGCCAGGTGGTCCCATTTGAAGAGCTCTCCATCGTCAGCGCACCCTACGAAGTAGACGGCCATGTGGTGGGTACATTGGGCGTCATCGGCCCCACCCGCATGGCGTATGACAGGATGATTCAGATCGTGGACATCACGTCTAAACTAGTTAGCAACGCTTTGAGTCACCACAAGTAAAAATGGCGCAAACACCGTGCTATAATTTGAAGCTCAGCGGCTGTAGCTCAGTTGGATAGAGTACTTGGCTACGAACCAAGGGGTCGTGGGTTCAATTCCTGCCAGCCGCACCAAAAATGATAAGCCTGCAACGAAAGTTGCAGGCTTTTTCATTGGGCAAACGTCTTTGGCCCCCTTCCTTGGGGCCGTTGCGCTATGCTTTGGCATTCCCCACACCACGCGCCATGAGTAAAGCATTCACCAAAGAGTCCGAGACCGATGAGGACGATGACGTAGGCCTGCCCCCATTGCCCCCGGGTGGCAAAAACTACATCACGCCCCAGGGCTACGCGCGCCTGCGAGCTGAACTGATGATGTTGATGGACGATGAACGGCCGAAAATAGTGGAGAGCGTGCACTGGGCCGCTAAAAATGGGGACCGCAGCGAAAACGGCGACTACCACTACGGCAAAAAGCGCCTGCGCGAGATTGACCGGCGCATCCGCTTTCTCACCAAGCGGTTAGAGATAGCCGAGGTAAGCGACCCCAGCGTGCACTTTGGAGAAGGGCAGGTCTTTTTTGGCGCCACCGTCACCTACGCCGATGCCAAAGGGCTGGAGTCCACCGTCACTATTTTGGGTATTGATGAGGCCGACAGCACGCTACACCAAGTCAGTTGGATATCGCCTATCGCCCGGGCTTTGTTAAAGAGTATGGAGGGTGACGAAGTGCGCCTGGTCTCGCCGCAAGGGGTGCACACGCTGGAAGTGGTGAAGGTCGCGTACCCTCAGGCGTAGGCTTTGAAGCCGGGACCTTGACCTCCTGCGTGAAAACGAAATGTGACCAAGCCAGAAAAGCAATAAAATCGCGCAGAACAAAAAAAGGGCACTGTTTGCACAGTGCCCTTTCAAATTTTGGCTCCTCGACCTGGGCTCGAACCAGGGACCTACGGATTAACAGTCCGGCGCTCTACCAACTGAGCTATCGAGGAACATAAGCCCTAAATTATAGCTTGGAAATGGGCCGTTTTTATAGACTCACGTTCAAACCTACGCGAACAGTGCGTTCTTGCTGGGGAAACAGGTACACATGGCCGAACTGGTAGGGTGATTCTTTGAAAAATTGCTTGTTGAACAGGTTGTCAATACCCAGTGTCCAAGTGGCTTGTGCTCCGGCTAGCTTGTGGCCGTAGCTCACACCGGCGTCGACCCGCGTCCAAGCGGGCAGGGTGATGCTGCCGTCGGGCAGCACGTTGCGCGCGCCTTCGTGCGAGAGGTGTGCGTTAGCCGCCAAGCCCGGCAGGCTGCTAAAGCGGTAGCCCACGTTGGCTCGGGCGATCAGGCTGGGCACGTTGGTGGGGCGCTGGCCATTGGTCAGTGGTTCTAGTTGGCTGTCCTGGCGTTTCGCGTTCAGCAACATCAAGCCGCCGCCCAAAGAGAAGGGGCCGTCTGCCCACTGTGCGTTGGCCTCCAGGCCGCTGTGCACGGCGCTACCGTCGTAGGCACCCAAGCAAGGGGTAATGCCTTGTCGGTTGCAGGCGTCCAGGTTGCTGACAGGGCGGCGGATGTTAAACCAAGCCAAGGAACCCGACACATTGCCCACTGCGGTCTTCACACCCAGCTCCACCTGGCGCGATTTGAGCGGCGCCAAGGCCACACCGGGGTTGCTGTACTGTGAGGCCTTGTTGGGCACCACTTGGCTCTCTATGCCTTGGCCCCAGCTGGCGTACACCATGGTGCTGGGGGCTAGCTGGTAGGCTGCGCCCAACCATGGCGTGGTGACTGAAGCGTCGTAGCTGGTGGCGCGCGGGCTGGCCGGGTTAGTACGCTCGCTGCTGCGGCTGAGCTGGGTGTGGCGCAAGCCTAACCAGGTACTGAACTGGCTGCTCCACTGGATGGCGTCAGAGGCCGAAAGCTCCAACGATTTGTCGGTGCGGTTGGTATGGAAGTCGGTCAGGCTGGCATCGGGGGCGGTGGCTTGCGGGGCCAGCAGGTTGACGGTGCTGGCGTAGTTATACGCACCGGTCTCGCCTACCTCTTTGAAGGTGCTTTGCAAGATGCCCAGGCTCAACTGGTGGTTGATGCCTGCGGTATTGAACTTGCCTTTGAGCTGCACTTGCAATGCGTTGGTGGTGCGGCGCTCGTTCTCGCTGCGAAAGTCATACAGGTCGTAGTCACCATTGGGGCAATAGCGGTCGGCATAGTAGTCCACGCCGTTGGAGTCGGTGCAACCAAAGGGAAACGCTGCGCGGTCTTGCGACTTCAGGCGCTGCGTGCCTAGCTGGGCAGACCAGCGCCAGTCGGTGCTCAACGCTTGTTCAAAACGCAGGCTGGCAGTGGTGCCTTGCAGCTCTACCGGCAGGCTCCAGGGCTGGTTGTTGATGTTGATGCGCGGGTTGGCTGCGGGTACGGTGTTGCCCAGCAGGCTCAGGCCGGG
>JAYVDN010000154.1:0-6516 GCA_043749385.1 Polaromonas sp. | reverse complement strand
GCCCGCTATGCTGATTTGCGTGGAAAGGCGCGCACCTTTGGTGCCGATGGGGTCTTTGATCACCTGCACCATCAGAGACTGGCCTTCAAAGACTTGTTTTTCAATAGGTATTGCGGCGGCTGTCGGTTTACCCGCATCGTTGTCTGATCCGCGAGGCCCTCCATTGTGGGCAAACGCCGTCATTAAATCCGCCACATGCAAGAAGGCGGCGCGCTCCAGGCCAATGTCAATAAATGCTGACTGCATACCGGGCAACACGCGCGCTACTTTGCCCAAATAGACATTGCCCACCAAGCCGCGCTCCAAGGTGCGCTCGATATGCAGTTCTTGCACCGCGCTGTTTTCTACCACGGCCACACGGGTCTCCTGCGGGCTCCAGTTGATCAAGATGTCTTGCTGCATAAGTGGGCTTTAGGTCTGGTTTTTTCAGTTTGTCTTCAGCCCAAGTGTACGCAGCATTTGTGCTGTTTCAAACATCGGCAAGCCCATGATGCCGCTGTAGCTTCCGCTGATGTGTTCAATCAACGCCGCCGCGCGGCCCTGCACCGCGTAGGCCCCGGCTTTGCCCATGGGTTCGCCAGTGGCCACATAGCTGCGGATTTGTGCGGCAGTCATCGCGGTAAAGCGCACCTGCGATACCGACAGCACTTGCACGCGCGTTTTGCCTTTTTGCACCGCCACCGCCGTGAGCACGCGGTGGGTTTTACCAGACAGCTCGCGCAGCATGCGCGCTGCGTCTGCTGCATCTACAGGTTTGCCGTAGATCCTGCGGCCAGAGGCTACGGTGGTGTCTGAGCACAGTACGGGTGCTAGGGGCAGGCCGCGCCTGCGCATACGTGCGACGGCTGCGTCCAGTTTGAGGCCCGTCACTCTGGCCACATACGTAGCGGGTGCCTCGTTCGGAAGGACTGTTTCCAGGCTTTCAGCATCTTCACTGGCGTCTGGCAGCAGCAGTTCAAAGTGCGCGCCCAGTTGCTCCAGCAACTGGGCGCGGCGCGGGCTTTGGGAGGCAAGGTAAATAAAATTAGCCATAGAACTACCGGTTTTTATCCTGATTGTGTGTTTTTGATAGTTTGGTTTTAGAGTTTCTGGCCTGCTGGGTTTCCCCGCGCATCCACTTCAACAAGGGCCCATTATTCCCGGTGGTACGGATGCCCCGCGTTGACCGACCAAGCGCGGTACAACTGCTCGATCAACAGCACGCGCGCCATGGCGTGGGGCAAAGTCAGGTCAGACAAACGAATGCGCTCATGCGCGGCTTGCCGAAAAGCTGGTTGCAAGCCGTCCGGCCCGCCAATGATCAAGGCCACATCGTCGCCACCGAGTTGCCAGTCGGTTAGGCGCTGCGCCAGCGCTTTGGTGGTCAGGGTTGTGCCGCGCTCGTCCAAAGCAACGATGCGCGCGTTTTTGGGCAAAGCGGCTTCTATGCGCTCGCGCTCAGCGGCCAGCAAGGTGTCCAGAGTCTTAGAGCCGCGCGGCTCGGTTTTCACCGCTTTGAGCTCAACCTTGAGCTCAGGCGGAAAGCGTTTGGCGTAGTCGTCCCACGCGGTTTGCGCCCAGTCGGGCACCCGTTGGCCGACTGCGACGATCACCAGCTTCATGCACGGGGGCGTTTGGCGGGAGCGGGTTTAGCGCTGCTTTTGGCGGCAACTTTTTTAGCCGGAACCTTGCCCACCACGGTCATGGGGAGCTTGGCGGTTCCAGTTTTCTTGACGGGTGCCTTGGCTGCGGGCGTGCTCACGGTCGGTGTTTTGGCAGCGGGGGCTTTTTTCATGGCCGCTTTTTTGGCGGGGGTTAATGGCAGCGCCTCAGGCCGTGGGCCAGCAATCGGGCGCTCGGGTTTTTTGGCCTTTTTAGCAGGCGCTGATTTTTTAGCGGCCACCTTTTTAGCGGGAGCCGCAACCGGGGCTGCTGTTGCCTGCGCAGGCTTGGCCGAGCCCAGTTTGAGGCGCACGGGCTTGTCGCCCCAAATTTCTTCCAAATGGTAGTAGGTGCGGATGGCGGGCTGCATGATGTGCACCACGCACTGCAGGCAGTCCACAATGATCCACTCGCCGTTTTCTTCACCCTCGATACGCGGCTTGGCAAAGCCTGCATCACGCACGGCATCGCGCACGCTGGAGGCCAAGCCCTTGGTTTGCCGGTTCGAGGTACCGCTGGCGATGATGACCCGCTCAAACAAGGAGGACAAATGCTCGGTGTCAAACACCACAATGTCTTGGCCCTTCACGTCTTCCAGGCCATCGATGATGGCGCGCTGGAGTTTGGCGGTGTCTTTTTTGGCGGCGGTATCAAGCATAGGTGGACTACGGTGGTGGTTAAATTCAAGTGGAATACAGGTGATGTTGCGCAATATAACGCGCAACGTCGGTGTTGACTAGATGGTCATAGCGCAAGCCTTGGCCTATGCGCGCACGAAGCTCGGTGGCGCTGGTACCCATGGCTGGCATCTCAATTAACTGTATTTTACACGTTGTTTGGACCAAATGTTGCATGCTATTTTGGCTTTGCGTGCTTGCAGATGTTGCGCGAGCAGCTATACAAATAGTAGCTATTTTCGCTATATCCTGCCACCGATGCCAGCTGCTAAAGGCGCTGAACTGGTCTGCGCCCATCAGTAAAAACAGCGCTGCGCCGAGGTTTTCAGCCTGTAACTCACTCAATGTATCTATGGTGTAGGTGGCCCCCGGGCGCAGCGTTTCGCGTGCATCTACCTGCACTTTGACCAGGTCAGCAAAAGCAAGCTGTGCCATGGCCAGGCGGTGCTGCGCCGGGCTGGGTTGGCGCGCTTTATGCCATGCTTGCCCGGTCGGGAACACCAGCAATTGGTCAAGCTTTAGTTGAGTGATGGCGGCTTGCGCCAAGGCGTGGTGCGCAATATGGGGCGGGTCGAACGCGCCGCCGTACACACCCAGCCTGAGGGCTTGGGCGCTCACACCCAGTCCTTTCGTACCAAAAACTTCTTGTACAAATCGTCTTCGGGCGAGCCAGCGCGGCTGGTGCGGTTGTAGCCCCAACTCACCAACGGCGGCATGCTCATCAAAATCGACTCGACCCTGCCGCCCGATTGCAAGCCAAAGTGCGTGCCGCGGTCCCATACCAAGTTGAACTCCACGTAGCGCCCCCGGCGGTAAAGCTGAAAATCGCGTTGGCGTTGGCTATACGGCATCTCGCTGCGCAGGCTCAGTATGGGTAAATAGGCATCTAAAAACGCATCCCCCACCGCGCTGATCAAGGCCAGGCCGTTGTCGAAGCCACCCTCGGTAAAGTCGTCAAAAAATATCCCCCCAATACCGCGCGGCTCGCTGCGGTGCTTGAGGTAAAAATACTCGTCACACCAAGTTTTAAATTTGGGGTATTTGTCTGCACCAAACGGGCTTACGGCGTTTTTACATACCGAATGAAAATGCACTGCGTCTTCTTCAAACCCGTAATACGGCGTCAGGTCCATCCCCCCGCCAAACCAAAACACCTCCGGCTTGCCTTCTGGTTTGGCAGCCAACATGCGGATGTTCATGTGCACCGTGGGCGCATACGGGTTAAGCGGGTGAAACACCAGCGACACACCCAAGGCCTCAAACGGTGCGCCGCTCAGCTCGGGCCGGTTTTGCGTGGCCGAGGGCGGCAATTTGGGACCCGTTACGTGGCTAAAGCCACAGCCTGCGCGCTCAAATACCCGGCCATTTTCCAAAATTTGGGTAATCCCATACCCCTGTAATGGCTCGTCTTTGGCTTTTTTCCATTTATCCACCACAAACGCATTGCCATCCACCACGCTGATGGTGGAAGTAATGCGTTCTTGCAAGGCGAGCAGATAAGTTTTGACAGTGTCGGTACTCATACTTTACAGGTGCGTTGGCTGCACTATAGTCTTTGCGCGCGGCACTGCGGTGTCAAGCAGTTGTACCGGGGCGGCGTTAGCAGGCACAAGCCCACGCACCCCAGCGTACACATGGCCAATGCGGGCCATATCCTGCTCGCCGTTGCCGCTCAGCTTGATAAAATCGCGGACCGACACTTCGCGCAAGCCGTAATCAAGCTTGATCAAGCACACTGGCACCTGCGCTTTGAGCGCGGTTTGGTAAAAACCGCTGCGCCAACCCGGGTTGTATTTACGTGAGCCCTCGGGTGCAAGGCCTAGCCAAAAATACGAATTATTGGTTTTATGCTGTTCAAACAAAGCGGCTGCTTGCCCTACCACTCCCCCAGCCATGGTGCGCTGCACCGGCACGCCCCCTATCCAGCGCAGCCAACGGCCCAGCAAGGGAATGCGAAACAAGGTGTCTTTGCCCCAGAACATGACCTGCACACCACAGGCCCACTTGGCCAAAAACATCACCGGCGCATCCCAGTTGCTGGTGTGCGGGTACACCACGGCGATGCCTTGCAAGCTGGGAAATCCCTCAAAATGCACCTGCCACCCCATGCAACGCAGTAACCAACGCGCCAGGGTGCTGCCCTTAAATTGGTAAGCATAGGGTTTTGCAAAATCAGGGGTCTCTTTGTCTGCTTGACCCGTACTCGGGCTGTCACCGGGTGTAGACACAGGGAATTTCATGGATCGATTTTGGGCAATGGCAGGCGATGTCAGGCCGTCACGGCTTGATGGCGCGGTAGCCGATATCCCTGCGGTACTGCGCCCCATCAAAATGGATGGTTTGGGCAATGTCGTGTGCTCTTTGCTGGGCTTTTTTGACCGTCTCTGCCAGTACAGTGACGCACAGCACCCGCCCACCACTGGTCAGCGTTGCGCCGTCTTGGGCTACGGTGCCGGCATGGAAAACCATGCCGTCATCGCCCACGGAAGAGTCTTTACCTGGCAAACCGCTGATCAAGTCGCCTTTGCGTGGCGACATCGGGTAGCCATGCGCCGCCATCACCACGCCCAAGGCAGCGCGCCGGTCCCATTGCATCTCGATGGTGTCGAGTTTTTGCTCGGTAGCGGCCATCAGCACATCCACCAAATCGGTTTTCAGGCGCATCATGATGGGCTGCGTCTCAGGGTCGCCCATGCGGCAGTTAAATTCCAGCGTTTTCACCTTGCCGTCGGGCGTGATCATCAAGCCTGCGTACAAAAAACCTGTGTAGTTGATGCCGTCTTTGTCCATGCCCCGGATGGTCGGCAAAATGACCTCGCGCATCGCACGGGCATGCACATCGGGTGTGACCACCGGTGCGGGCGAATACGCGCCCATGCCACCCGTGTTGGGGCCTTCGTCGTTGTCCAGCAGGCGCTTGTGGTCTTGGCTGGTGGCCAAAGCGGCCACGTTTTTACCATCGCACAGCACAATAAAGCTGGCCTCTTCACCTTGCAAAAACTCCTCTATGACCACCCTGGCTTCGCCGTTGTGCACCACCCCAAGCGCGTTGTCCAGCAGCATGAAGTCAATGGCGTTGTGCGCCTCTTGCGCGCTCATGGCCACTACCACGCCTTTGCCTGCGGCCAAGCCGTCGGCTTTCACCACAATCGGAGCACCTTTTTTGTCCACATAGGCGTGCGCTGCCGCCGCATCGGTGAAGGTTTCAAACTCCGCTGTGGGAATGCCGTGGCGCTGCATAAAGGCTTTGCTAAAGGCTTTCGAACTCTCTAGCTGCGCGGCGGCGCGCGTGGGGCCAAAGATGCGCAGGCCGTGCTTGCGAAACTCGTCTACCACGCCCGCAGCCAGCGGTGCCTCCGGGCCCACCACGGTGAGTGCTATTTTTTCAGTAGCTGCCCACGAACGCAATTCTTCGGGTGCAGACAAGTTAACGGTTTGAAACCGCGCATCCAGCGCGGTGCCACCATTGCCCGGCGCTACAAATATTTTGTGCACCTTCGGGCTTTGCGCCAGCTTCCAGGCCAGAGCGTGTTCGCGGCCACCGCCGCCTATGACTAGAATTTTCATACGGTAAGCCTCCGCCGAGCCGCCTCAAGGAGACTAGCCCCCTCGGGGGGCAGCGGTGATACGTAGTGCTGAGCGTGGGGGTTCATAGTAGTTCTGCGTTGTGGAACACGGCTTGCGTGTCGTCCATATCTTCTAATGCATCGAGCAATTTTTGCATGCGCACCGACATCTCCGCATCCAATGCCACGGAGTTTTCAGCGCGCATGGTGACCTCGGCAATCTCGGGTTTGAGTCCAGCGGCTTCCAAGGCGTTTTTTACCCGCTCAAAGTCGGCCACTGCGGTCAGCACCTCGATACCGCCTTCTTCGTCGGTAATCACGTCTTCCGCGCCCGCCTCCAGCGCCAGTTCCATCACCTTGTCTTCATTCACCCCCGGTGCCAGCAGTATCTGGCCGCAGTGCTTGAACTGAAACGCGACGGAATTTTCGGTGCCCATATTGCCACCGTGTTTGCTGAACGCAAAGCGCACTTCGGCCACCGTGCGCACCTTGTTGTCGGTCATGGTGTCCACAATGATCGCTGCACCGCCAATGCCATAGCCTTCATAGCGAATCTCTTCGTAGTGCACGCCTTCCAGGTTGCCCGTGGCTTTGTCGATGTTGCGCTTGACAGTGTCAGCAGGCATATTGGC
>JAYVDN010000153.1:0-3406 GCA_043749385.1 Polaromonas sp. | reverse complement strand
TGCGTGGCTGCCACGGCAGGAAAACTGGCTTGTTTTAATGCAGCACCCGTAATCGCCGACACCTCACGCGCCACGCCAAACACGCTCAGGCAATGACCCAGGTTAGGTGTGAGTTTGAGCGTGAACAGCGTGTCGTCCAGCTTCAAATGCGCACGCAGATTGGTGCCAATAGGTGCATCTAGACCCAGCTCCAGCAAACCGCTGGCATCTTCATCAATACCCAGTTCTTTGGCCGAACACAGCATGCCCTGGCTCTCCACACCGCGCAGCTTGCCCAGCTTGATAGCAAACGGCTTGCCGTCCGCACCCGGCGGCAGCAAGGCACCCACGGTAGCGACGGGGATGCGAATGCCCACCCGCGCATTGGGCGCGCCGCAAACGATATTGAGCAGCACGCCAGTACCGGCATCGACCTGGCACACACGCAAACGGTCAGCATCGGGGTGCTGCGCACACTCCTTGATCTCGCCCACCACCACGCCGGTAAACGGCGGCGCAGCAGATGCCGTGTCTTCCACTTCCAAACCCGCCATCGTCAGCGCATCGGCTAACTGCTGGGTGGACAGGGGTGGGTTACAGAACTCTCTCAACCAACTTTCAGGGAATTGCATGGTGGGCTAACTTCTAAATTCAAAATTCGGGGGCAAATTCGGGGTCAGGACTTCCGGACGCAGAGGACGCAAAGGTTACGCAAAGGACGCAAAAGGAATACAAAAGAAGAAATTGCAAAATTTAAAGAAAACGAATTGCTATTAAATTAAAAAACTAATTTTGTATTTTTTTGGTATTTTCTTTTTTGCGTCCTTTGCGTAACTTTTGCGTCCTCTGCGTCCGGATGTTCGGTATTTTTATCTCTACTGAAACTGCGACAAAAAGCGCACATCGTTTTCAAAGAACAATCTCAAATCATTCACGCCATACCTCAGCATCGCCAGACGGTCGATGCCCGAGCCGAATGCAAAGCCAATGTACTTCTCAGGGTCCAGCCCCATGTTGCGCACCACCGTGGGGTGCACTTGGCCAGAGCCTGCCACTTCCAGCCAGCGGCCAGCCAAGGGGCCGGAGCTGAAGGCGATGTCGATTTCGGCGCTGGGCTCGGTGAAGGGGAAGTAGCTGGGGCGGAAACGCAGGGTCAAATCGTCCGTCTCGAAGAAGGCTTTGCAGAAGTTGAGGAAGGTGACCTTGAGATCTTTGAAGTTGACGTTCTCGCCGATCCAAAGGCCTTCAAACTGGTGGAACATGGGGGAATGGGTTGCGTCGCTGTCTACCCGGTAGGTGCGGCCTGGGGCGATGACGCGTATTTCGGGCATCACGCCGCCATTGGCTGCCGCGTGCTTTTTGGCATGCGCTACGGCGTAGCGGATCTGCATGGGGCTGGTGTGGGTGCGCAGGCAGTAGGGCTGGCCCTGCTCGTCGTTCATGTCGACGTAGAACGTGTCCTGCATCGAGCGGGCGGGGTGGTTCGGCGGGTTGTTCAGCGAGGTGAAGTTAAACCAGTCGTTCTCAATCTCGGGGCCGTCGGCCACGTCAAAGCCCATGCTGTTGAAGATGCTCTCGACGCGCTCCCAGGCCAGGGCGATGGGGTGCAGACCGCCCTGCCCGCGTTGGCGGCCAGGCAGGGTCACGTCGAGCGCTTCGGCTTTGAGCTGGGTTTGCAGCTCGGCATCCGCCAGAGCGGCGCGGCGGGCGGTTAAAGCGGCTTCCACGGCCTGTTTGGTCACGTTGATCGCTGCGCCACGGGTTTTCTTCTCGTCTACGCTTAAGGCGGCCATGCCCTTCATCAGCTCGGTCAGCTTGCCTGCCTTGCCCAGAAACAGCGCCTTGGCGTTTTCTAAATCCGCAGGCGTACTGGCTGCGGCAAAGGCGGCTTGGGCGCTTACGATGATGGTGTCTAAATCGCTCATAGAAGGGCTGGGGGATTACAACGGTAAGTGGTTCGGTCGCAGAAGTCGCTGCGGCTGAAAAAAGATCAAATATAAGGCAAATCGCCATCGCGCTGCACAAACAAACAAGGGCTAGTGCCTTTTCAAGCGCTAGCCCTTTATTTAATTGCGGGAGCAGCTATTTAAAAAATAGCAATTCAATTTCGCAAAAATACAGTGTGAAACTTAAGCAGGCAACGAAGCGAGCTTGGCTTTCACCTGGTTCACTACAGCGGTGAACGCTGGCATGTCATGGATGGCCATGTCAGAGAGCATTTTGCGGTCGATTTCGATACCGGCTTTGCGGATACCATTGGCAAACTGGCTGTAGGTCAGGCCACAGGTGCGGGCGGCGGCGTTGATACGCGCAATCCACAACTGGCGGAACACACGCTTTTTGGTGCGGCGGTCACGGTAGGCGTATTGGCCGGCCTTCATGACCGCTTCTTTGGCGATCCGGAAGACGTTGCCACGGCGACCGCGGAAACCTTTAGCGAGGGCTAGAACTTTTTTGTGACGGGCACGGGCCGTTACACCACGTTTAACGCGAGGCATAGTATTTCTCCTTGTTCGTGTTAAGCAACGCCCATACCGGGCAACATTTGAGCGACGGAGGCCATATTGGTCTCATGCACTGCAATGGCACCGCGCAGATGGCGTTTGTTTTTGGTGGTCTTCTTGGTCAAGATGTGACGTTTGAAGGCTTGGCCGCGTTTCACGGTGCCGCCTGGACGGACGCGAAAACGCTTTTTGGCGCTGCTCTTGGTCTTCATTTTGGGCATTTGGATGCTCCTTTTCATGTATCTCGTGAGGTGTCAGCAAAAAAACTTGCCGCCTTGTAGACCCCGAGCGTGCCACAACCTCACGGTTGTCGCGTGCAGCAGCGGTGAAGCTGCTGCGTTTGCCGCAAACCGGTGACCTGTACCGATTTGCGCAAAGCCTTCGATTATAGGCTATTTTGGAGCCGCTTCGCCCACTGTCTCGCTCTCAACTGGCGCAGGAGCCGCTGACGGAGTTGCTGTGGGTGCCATCGCCGTGGCGCTTACAGGTGCAGGCGCTTTGCTGGCAGCCGCTGGCGTGGCTGCTGGTGGCTTAGAGCCACCGCCACCGGCTTTTTTCTTGCCCGGCGCAATCATCATGATCATCTGGCGCCCTTCCAGCTTGGGCATGCTCTCGATCACAATCGCGTCGGCCAGGTCGTCCTTGATGCGCATCAGGAGGTCCATACCAATCTCTTGGTGGGTGATCTCGCGGCCGCGAAAGCGCAGTGTGATCTTGCATTTGTCGCCATCGTCCAAAAAGCGGCGGATATTGCGCATTTTGATGTGGTAGTCACCGTCGTCGGTGCCGGGGCGGAACTTGACTTCCTTGATCTCGATGACGGTTTGCTTGAGCTTGGCCTCGTGCTCGCGCTTTTGCTCCTGGTACTTGAACTTGCCGTAGTCCATGATACGCACCACGGGTGGCGTGGCGGTGGCTACGGT
>JAYVDN010000152.1:0-2439 GCA_043749385.1 Polaromonas sp. | reverse complement strand
TTTGCGGTGACGGCTTAGAGAGTGTTGAGCCAGCTTGGTCGTTTTGCGGCGACGGAGGAATTTGCGCTGCAAAAATCTTGCGAAAACACGCGACTGGTGGTGTAGCGATCGGGAGGTGGTCACCGCGCCTTTCTCCAGATTTTTCATCACGACCACGCCGAACTGCTGCTGAACTGACTGTGTAGCGCTCTTTTGCGTGCTGAGAGGTCAATTTTCAAACTGTTTTGCACTCTAGTTCGCTAATCAATTGCGGGAGAAGCTACTCTTTTGGTAGTAGTCACACCCACAGAAAACACGCTACCGTTGCGCGTAAAACATCGTAGCACGCCACAACCAATCCACCGCACACCACCTCTGCGCGAGACAAAAAGTACACAAACCAGCAAGCGGTGATGGAGCGTGTTTGTGATGAAAAATCTGGAGAAAGGCGCGGCGACCACCTTAAGATTGCTACCAACGTGATCGCGTGTTTTCGTAAGATTTTTGCAGCACAAATTCCTCCGTCGCCGCAACGCGACCAAGCTAGCGGAGACGTCTTCATGCCCGCCACCGCAACGCGACCAAGGTGGCACAGACATCTTCATGCCCTCCACCACAACGCGACCAAGGTAGCACAGACGTCGTCATGCCCAGCAAGCAATGTGGCCCAAGCTACCGCAGCCCATGCGCCTGCAGCAGCACCACCAGTGCCCCCGCACCCCCTTGCGCCGGCGTAGCCTGTACAAAAGCCAGCACCTGGTTTTTCTGAATCAACCAACTGTGCACCTTGTTTTTCAGCACCGGTACTTTGCCGGGACTGCCTAAGCCTTTGCCATGCACCACGCGCACACAGCGCAGGCCGTGCTTGTAGCTTTCGCGGATAAAACCGCCCAGTGCTTCGCGCGCCTCGTCGGTACGCAGGCTGTGCAGGTCTACCTGGGCTTGGATGCTCCAGTCGCCCTTACGCAGCTTGCGTGTCACGTCGATGCCAATGCCGGGGCGACGAAAGCTCAGCGTCTCATCGGCGTCCAGAAGGCTGCTGGTGTCCCACTCGTCACTCATGGTTTCGCGCAGCACTTTTTGCTCGTCTAGCTGCTGCTGGACAGCGATGGGCGCAGGCTGCGCAGCCTTGAGCTGGGCGTGGTCTTTGCGGGGCAGGGGTTTGACGTGGCCCACAAAGGTGGCGAAGACTTCTTTTTCTTCGCGCAGTTTCTTGGCCTTTGCAACGCGCGTGGCCTCGGCAGCCACACGCTCTGCAGCTTGGCGGTCGATTTCTTTTTTCACGCTTTTCAGGTCGGCCAGGCTGACCAGTTTGGCGGCTTTCATGCGCGGCCTCCCGCGCCCGGTATGAGGCCCAGCTCCGCCATTGACACCGCCGCGTTGGCGCTGACGATGATGTGGTCCAGCACGCCAATGTCAATCAGGCCGAGGGCTGCACTGAGCTTGTTGGTCATGGCAATGTCTGCCGGGCTGGGGGTAGGCTGGCCGCTGGGGTGGTTGTGCGCCAGTACCACGTTATTGGCGCGGTGGTGCAGGGCGCGCAGCACCACCTCGCGCGGGTACACACTGGTATGCGTCAAGGTGCCGCGAAACAGCTCTTCGATACCAAGCAGCTCTTGCTGCACATTGAAAAACAACACCGCAAACACTTCGTATGGCTTGCTGCCCAGGTGCAAGCGCACATAGTCACGCAGTTGCTGCGGCGTCTCGATGCTGGGTTTGGCCTGCAGCTGCTCGGCGAGTGCCCGGCGGGCCAGCTCTAGCACCGCTACCACCTCGGCGCGTTTGGCCGGGCCCAGGCCTTTGATGCGTTTTAAGTCCTCGGCAGAGGCGCTGAGCAGCCCGGCCATGCCGCCAAAGCTGTCCAGCACCTCTTGGGCCATCACCAGCACGTTTTTGCCCTGTATGCCGGTGCGCAGCAGCAGGGCCAGCAGCTCGGCATCGCCCAGGGCTTGCGCGCCGCGTGCCAGCAGCTTTTCTCGGGGGCGCGCGTCGGGGGGCAGGGATTTAAGCAGCATTATTGGGGCTAAAAAGCATGGGTTAGGGATGGTTTCTACAATAGGGCATTGCGCACCGCAGTTTACGCACATTTTGTTGCCCCCATTTACGCTTATCAATTTTCTCCCGCCAGCATATGCCCCATATCGAAGCCAGTTCTTTTCTCACCCTGCATTACCGCTTAAGCGGCCCGGCAGGCGACATTATCAATACCTTTGAGGGCAAGCCTGCCACCTTGTCCTTGGGTGCGGGTGAGCTATCGCCTGCGGTGGAGCAGCGCCTGCTGGGGCTGGAGGAGGGCGCGCGCAGCACGTTTGCCATACCTGCTGGCGAGGCCTTTGGCCCACGCAACCCTGACATGGTGCAATGGGTGGCCAAAAAGCTGCTGACCCAGCTGGGCGACCCGCTGGAGAAATACGCCACTGGCGATGTGGTGCAGTTCCCCACACCCGATGGCCTGAG
>JAYVDN010000151.1:0-8167 GCA_043749385.1 Polaromonas sp. | reverse complement strand
GCGCCCGCCTGCAATACGGTACCGTTGATTTTGCCGCGCACGGTGCCGCCCGTAATGGGAATGATGCGCCGCTTGCCGCGTGTGCTCAAGCCCTGGGTCTGGCCGGCTTCGATGGGCGGGTTGACGCTGATGGACAGATCGCATACGTGGCGCAAACCAGGTGCTGGTAGTGACATGGTGGGTGGCTTTTCGAGTGTAATCTGGGGGTAATATTCTGGCTGTCACTTTACCCGATCTGGCGCACCCTTTTTCTACCAAAAAACCTCGCATGACCACGCCCGCCTACACCCCCCAAATTCGCCTTTACCAAGACTGGCTCGCGCGTGAGCGGGGCCTGCGTTTTGACAGCTACGACGCGCTGTGGCAATGGTCGGTGACGGACTTGAACGCTTTCTGGCAGTCCGCTTGGGACTACTTTGAGGTGCAATCGCCCACACCCCACAGCCAAGCGCTGGCGCATGACCGCATGCCGCATGCGCAGTGGTTTCCGGGCGCGCAGGTCAACTACGCCCAGCAGGTGCTGCGCCACGCTGAGGCGGCGCATGCAGCAGGCTTTTTGGCGATGGTGAGCGAGAACGAGCTGGGCGAAGTCAAGGAGCTCACTTGGCCTGAGCTCAAACGCCACGTAGCCTCAGTTGCCCTCAGCCTGCAAGGCATGGGCGTGCAGCGCGGCGACCGCGTGGCCGCCTACATGCCCAACATCCCTGAGACCATCATTGCGTGTTTGGCCACCATCAGCATCGGCGCGGTGTGGAGCGTGTGCGCACCCGACATGGGCACGCCTGCGGTGCTAGACCGCTTTAGCCAGATCACGCCCAAGGTGTTGATAGCCGTAGACGGCGTGTACTACGGCGGCAAGGCCATGGACCGCAGCCAGGTGGTGCAAGCGCTGTGCGCAGGCCTGCCCAGCGTG
Organism: Polaromonas sp.; assembly: GCA_043749385.1. Lineage (GTDB taxonomy): Bacteria > Pseudomonadota > Gammaproteobacteria > Burkholderiales > Burkholderiaceae_C > JAAFIP01. The sequence goes on along the minus strand of JAYVDN010000151.1, from coordinate 7,254 downwards.
CAACATGTGCTGCTACTCGAAACTCCGTATGGGCAAAAAGGCGCTATGCATACAGTAGCTGCTCCCGCGACATTCCATTGGGCGGCAAGCCGAAATGATGCACAAACAGCGGCTTTTGAACCCGAATCGTTGCCGTTTGACCATCCGCTGTGGATCGTCTACTCCAGCGGCACCACCGGCCTGCCCAAACCCATCGTGCACGGGCATGGCGGCATTGTGATGACGCTCTTGGTGCTCAAGAGTTTGGGCAACGACATTGGTTGCAGCTACCAGGCCAACTCATGGGGCGAGCGCTTTCACTGGTACAGCTCCACCGGCTGGGTGATGTGGAATGCGCAAATGGCCGGCCTGGCCACTGGCACCACCATCTGCCTGTACGACGGTAGCCCCTCGGGCAGCAAAGAGGCAGTGGACTGGACAGTACTGTGGCGCTTTGCCGCCCGCCACAAAGTCACCTACTTCGGCGCAGGCGCTGCGTTTTTTACCAACTGCATGAAAGCTGGGCTGGACATCGCCAGCTGCGGCGATTTGCACCGCGTACGGGCGCTAGGCTGCACCGGGTCACCATTGCCGGCGGAGGTGCAGAGTTGGGGAATTAATCAATTCAAAGCCATTAGAGATTCTGAGGTCTGGTGGTGCAATATCGCGGGAGGTACCGATTTTTGTGGCGCGTTTATCGGCGGAAACAGAACACTGCCGCAAATCCCCGGCCAAATGCAGTGTCGCCTACTTGGCTGCGCCGTCGAGGCGTGGAATGAAGACGGCAAGAGCGTGACCAACGAAGTAGGCGAGCTGGTCTGCACGGAGCCCATCCCCTCCATGCCCCTGTATTTTTGGAACGACGCAGGCGACAAACGCTATGTCTCCAGCTACTTCGACATGTACAGCAAAGACGATGGCCAGGGCGGACGCAAGCCGGTGTGGCGGCACGGCGACTGGCTTAAGATTGGCACGAACGGCGGCTGCATCATCTACGGCCGCAGCGACGCCACCATCAACCGCATGGGCCTGCGCATGGGCACCAGCGAGATTTACAGCGCAGTAGAGGCCTTGAGCGAAGTGCTCGACTCGATGGTGGTGGACTTGGAATACCTGGGCCGCGAGAGCTACATGCCGCTCTTCGTCGCGCTGCGCGCTGGCATCACACTAGACGACGCGCTCAAAGACAAAATCAACAGTGCCATCAAAGTAGCCCTGTCCCCGCGCTTTATCCCCAACGCCATCTTGCAAGTGACCGAAATCCCGCGCACGCTATCGGGCAAAAAGCAAGAACTGCCGATCAAGAAGCTGCTGCTAGGCCAACCCCTTGAAAAGGTAGTGAACCAAGATGCGATGGCCAACCCCGGTTGTTTAGACTGGTATGTACAGTTTGCTGCGCAGCATGCGCAGCGCTCGGCGGTTTGATCAGGCCAGATGACATCTGAAATGTCCGAGGCCAAAGTGATGGAATACCCACCAAGCTGCCAAGATCAGGTCGGTGGTGCACTTAGCGCAGCGGCATCAAGGAGGAGGCAGCGGCCCTAGGCCGCAACGGGGGACAGCCGCGGAGCTAAGTGCACCGCCGGCCTCATCCAGTACAAAACCTAAGTGCACCGCCGACCTGATCCCCGTACAAAAGCAACCAAGGGTAAACGGCGCAACGTGTCACACAGCCATCAAGCCAGCGGGTTCCCGTCCGCCACCATCCCGCCCCATTGGTCCATGGTGATCAAACCACCCACCGTGTCGGCCTTGTTCTGGTCACGCTGGGGCAGCACGCCCTGGATCGCGTCGATGCGCTTCCAGCCGGGGACCTGCTGCGCGCCCGTTACGGCATCGGGGATATAGCGAGAAGGCTCCATGCGCTGCATGCGCGGGATGTAGCGCGGGCAGTTGGTGATCAGCGCGGTGATGTGGACCTGAATGGCAAACTGCGCACCCGGAAAGCTGCCCACCAGCGCCTTATCGTCCGTCAGTGCGGCGCGGCCTTGCACGCGCAGCCGCGCCGGTTTGTCAAAGGCCATGAACAGCATGCCAATCTCGGAGGTACTGGCCACATTGCCCATGGAGTAGTACATGCCGTTGCCGTCGTAGTTGGGAAACAGCAAGGTGCGGTCGTTCAGTATCTTGACAAAACCGGGTGCGCCGCCTTTGTAGCTGACGGTGGGCGAACCTTTGGGATCGACCGTGGCCAGCCAAAACATCTCCGCTGAACTGACAAAGGCTTTGTCCGGCTCGGACAGCACATCGTGCACGATCACCGCCAGCTCGGCGTCGGCCAGGTTGCGGGTGTCAAAACGGTCTTGCAGTTTACGGGCAGCATCGGTGTAGCTAAATTCATGCATCACAGTCTCCTTGTTTGCAAAAAACTTAAACCTGCTCGGCAGTAGACTCAGCCGCCTGGCGCAGGCCTTGGTCAAAGTTCACCACCGGGCGGCGGCGGGTGCGGTCCAGCATCAGGCGTGTGACGTCAGGCCGCGAGTAGTGGCCCACCGGGTCAGCAGCGGCCTTGGCCACCGAGATCATCGGCAGACTGATGTCGGCGTACAAAATGCCTTCTTTGTCTTCGGCCAGGTGCTCACAAAGCGGGCGGCCGTCAGGGCCAAAAATCATCGAGAAGCCCCCACCGGCCTTGCCGGTCTCGGGGTTGAGCATGGCGCGTTTGTCGGGGGTGTCGCACAGCATCTCAAAGGTGTCGTTACCGGTCAGTGCCACGGCGGCCAGCACGTAGCAACTGCCTTCCACGGCGTAGGTTTGGCTGGCGGCCAAATTCACCTGATGGCCTAGCGCATACGCCCCACCCCGGTACAGCGTGAACGACGGCCAGGCGGCCACATGCACCTGCTCGTTCATCGAGTACATGGCGTATTTGGACAGCGGCTGTAGGTGCTCCCAGCAGCACAGGCCACCCACGCGGCCCACGCTGGTATCGGCCACCTGGAAGTCGGACCCATCGCCTTCGCCAAACAAGGTGCGCTCCACATGCGTGGGCTTGAGCTTGCGGCGCGCGTAGATAAGCTTGCCGTGGTCACCGATCAGCGCCTGCGCCATGTACAGGCTGCCGCCATCGATCTCGGTAAAGCCCATCATCACATTGATCTTGCCGCGCCCTGCAGCCTGGCACAGTGCCGCCATCTCGGGGCCGTCTACGCGCATGGAATTGGCATGGTAGCGCGGTACAAACTGCAGGCCCCAGGCCGGTGGGCCCAGCCACAGCCACCAGGGGTAGCCGGGTATCCAGGTCTCGGGGAAGGCGATGAGCTTGGCCCCCGCCGCAGCCGCCTCGTCGATCAGTTTGATGGCTTTGGCCAGCGTGCCTTGCAGGTCCATAAACACGGGCGCGGCCTGGACGACGGCGGCTTTGAAGTTACTGTGCAGCATGCAATATCTCCTGGGTGGTGGTGGCATAAACGGCGGTTGTAAACCGTGTTACATCCTAGAGCCCGCCCGCGCAAATCACTTGCCCGCACGCGCGCGCCGATCTGTCTGTACGCGCGCCAATGGCTGGCGCAGGGGCAGGATTGCCAAACGCGCCAAGCGGCGCTACCATCACACTCTTGCGTTTTGGGGTGCTTTGCGCATGTCCACGGTTTTGTCCATCAACGAGCTTGCAACCGAGCGCCGCGCCTCGGCCTGGCGCGACGCGGTGTGCGACACCTTTGTGCGCCTGGAGTGCACACCGCAGCGGCATGCGCCCATGCACGGGCGCATAGAGGCAGGCACCTTGGGCAAGCTGCATGTAGCGCGCGTGCAAAGCTCGCCGCAGTTCGTAGAGCGCACGCGCGAGCGGGCCGCGCAGGCGGACGAAGCCTTTGTACTGCTGAGTGTGCAACTGCGCGGGCGCACGATTGTGCGTCAGGGCAATTCTCAAGCCATCCTTACCCCCGGCAGCATTGCTTTTTACGACACCACGCGTCCCTACACGCTGACCCTTCCCAGCGACTTTGACCAACTGGTGCTGCACCTGCCGCGCCAAACCCTGGAGGCCACAGCGGGTCGCGGCCTGGACCACATGGCCGAGCGCCTGCCTGCCTCAGACCCATTTGCCCAAGCGGTTTTAGCACTCGCTGCGCAGTTGCTGCGCATTGTCAATTCGGCGCAATCTGCGTTGGCAGAGCGTACAGCCGCAGCAGCGGTGGAGTTGATCTTGCTGGCATTGGAGTCATTGGCGGAGGGCGCAACGCGCAGCGAAGATGCAACGGCTTTGCCGCACGGGCCGTCGGCAGACGCCCTGGTATGGCGCACCCGCGAGCTGATAGGCCGCCAGCTAGATGACACCGAGCTAAGCCCCACGCGTTTGGCGGGACAAGTGCATGTGTCATTGCGCCGCTTGCAGGAGGTTTTTAAAAGCCACGGCACCACGCCGTCGGACTGCATTTGGGAGATGCGCTTGGAGTTTGCACGCGGTCTGTTGGCATCGCCCCAGCACAGCCAGGAGTCGGTGAGCACCATTGCCTATCGCGCGGGCTTCAGCGAGCTGGCGCATTTCAGTCGCCGATTCAGGCAGCGCTATGGCGTGTCGCCGCGCGACTATCGCTCGACCATGCATTGATCACTATTCTTAAGCCAAATCAACCGCTAGCCCAATAGAATATCGCGGGAGCAGCTATAAAATAAATAGTGCTTACTTTTTGTTCACCAAAACAATCCCCACCCCTACCAAGGCCACTGCTACCAACAAGGTAGGTGTCACCGGCTCATGCAACCACAGTGTGCCAAACAACAAAGCAAACACCGGTGTGAGGAACACAAAGGCGCTCATCTTGCCTGCGGGGTAGCGCCCTAGCAGCCACATCCAGGTAAGGTAGCTGGCAAAAGCACCGACCACGGTTTGCACCAGCAGCGAGGTGATGGCAAAACCCGACCACGCAAAGTGCCAGCGTTCGCCCAGTGCCATAGACACCAGCGGCAGTGCCAGGGCGCTGAAGGCGATTTGATAGAACAGCAACTGCTCCGCCGAAGTACGTGCCAAGCTGCTGGAGCGAATCACCACCGTCGTCAAACCCCAAAACATGCCAGCGGCCAAAGCCAGCGCATCGCCCCACCACGGCGCGCTGCCGCTGCGCAGGCCGTCGCTAAAGGCAAACACCACGGCGGCAAACGCGCAGGCCAAGCCCACCCACTGCGTGGGCCGCAGGCGCTCGCTGGGTACAAAGAAAGGCAGCAGCGCTGCGACCCAAAACGGCGAGGTGTACAAAAAAACCGTCAACCTGGATGCGCTGGTGTACTGCAGGCCAATGTAGATGCAGGCGAACTCCGCGGTAAACAAGGCCCCCGCCAGCAGCCCCGGGCGCAGCGTGCCTTCCCGCGGCAGCAAGGGCACTTTGCGCCAACGGCACCATAGCCACAGCAGCAGCGTAGCCCCGGCAAAACGCAGCGCCGCTTGGAATACCGGCGGCACTTCAGGCACGGTGGCCTTGATCAGCACTTGCTGAAACCCCCAGAACAGGCAGCAGGCCAGCAGCAGGGCATAGGCCAGAGGGTCAAGATGGGTTTTGCGCTGCGTCATGCCAGAAGAGTTCCATAAATGGGTTGCGTATATCTAAGCCATGGTAAACCTTGCTCCTGGCGTTACCATGTCACCCATGTCACCCATGTCACGCAGCCTCAGTTCAGCCGCCGCATCCGCTTCGAGCCTGGTGCTCTGATTGGGTGGCATAGGCACTGGGCCAACGCCGCGCGCTTGGTGATGGGCTGAGGTTTGATGCAAGCGAGCCACTATGTATTTAGGAGCTGCTCCCGCGATACTTTGTTGGGCTACAGCGCCAAAACGCTTAAAGAAGCGCCACAAACCGCAGCACGCTCTGGTGCCAGGTGACCACGTACGCACCGCCAACGCTACGAAAGCACCGCCAACCGCGCCAACAGCAGCTTCAGAGCATCCACATCCTCAGCCCCCAATGCACGCAGCACCTGCGCCTCGTGTTTTTGGGCAGCAAGGACAAGAGGGCGTACGAGCCTTTTGCCGGCGGGCGCTACGGCCACCAAGGTGCGGCGTTGGTCTGCTGCGTCCGCCAGCAGCACTACGGAGCCGGTTTGCGCCATACGCTGCACCAGCTTGGTTACGGTGGGCTGCTTGGACAGCACTTGCGCGGTCAACTCGTTGACGGTGAGCGGCGTGCCGTCGTACAAGGTAGCCAGCACGCGCCACTCAATGCTGGACAGGCCCGCTTGGCGCACCTGCGCGTCAAAGCCTTTGTACAAGGCATAGTTGGCTTGACCTAGCAAATAGCCCAGATAGCCTTGGACGAAAGGCGCCTTCATAAAGGGTGCTCGGTATAGAACTTGCCGCCGTGAAACAGCAGAGGCGTGGTGCCCGGCTGCGTGCTGCAGCGCTCCACCTCGCCGACAAAAATCACATGGTCACCTTCCTCGTAGCGGCTACGGTTAAAGCACTCAAAGCTGGCGGCGCAGCCGCTGAGCAGGGGTATGCCGCTGGCTGAAAGCTGGTAGCCCACGCCCTGCCAGCGGTCTACGCCTTTGGCGGCAAACTGCTGGGCCAGGCCTTTTTGCCCCGCTGCCAAAATGTGCACCGCATAGTGCGAACCGGCGCTGAACGCTTCCAGCGAGCTGGCCGCGCGCGCCAGGCTCCACAGCACTAATGGCGGCGACAGCGACACCGAATTGAAGGAGTTGGCGGTCAGCCCCACCAGCTCACCCCCAGGCGTGCGCGCGGTGACGATGGTCACCCCTGTGGCAAACATGCCCAGTGCCGCGCGAAAATCGCCGCTACTGAAGCTGGGCGGCGCAGCGCTGAGGGGTGCAATGGCGGGCGCAGTGCGCGGCGGGAGGGCTTGGGTCATGCAGTGGTGTTTATATGAAATTTCATGTATTATGCCAGCAAGCTGTCAACTCTGCAAACCTTATGCCCACCGTTTTAGAACCCCATTGGATCGACGCTTTTGAGGCCATCATCCGCCGCTGCGGTGTGCAAGCCACCGATACCGTGGCCATATTGTGCGAGACCCAGTCGCGCGCGGTGCTACCCACTTTAGCGCGCTTGGCCGCCGCCCGTGTGGGGGCTAAAGCTTTCACGCTGACCCTGCCCACCGCTCCCTCGCAGGGCACACCGCTCATCCGTTCGACAGGTGCTAGCATGGCTATTGGCGGTATCGCGCCCGTGGTGCAGGCGCTGGGCGCTTCGACCTTGGTGTTGGACTGCACTGTCGAAGGCCTGATGCACGCGCCCGAGCTGGGCGCCATTCTCAAAGCCGGTGCCCGCGTGGTGTATGTGAGCAACGAGCACCCCGAGGCGCTGTGCCGCCTGCTGCCCAC
>JAYVDN010000150.1:0-4895 GCA_043749385.1 Polaromonas sp. | reverse complement strand
AGTTCTGCCCAGGCGCAAGACGTCATCAAAATTGGCGAGGTCAACAGCTACAAAGCCCAACCGGCTTTTCTGGAGCCCTACAAGAAAGGTATGGAGCTGGCGGTGGAAGAGATCAACGCCTCAGGCGGTGTGAATGGTAAAAAAATTCAGCTCATCGTGCGGGACGACAACGCCAACCCGGGTGACGCGGTGCGTGCCGCCGAAGAGCTGATTTCGCGTGAGAAGGTCGATGTGTTGACGGGTTCTTTCCTGTCCAAGATCGGCCTGGCATTGACTGAGTTTGCCAAGCAGAAGAAGTTTTTCTTTCTGGCTGCCGAGCCTTTGACCGACAAAATCGTGTGGCAAAACGGCAACCGCTACACCTTCCGCCTGCGCGCCTCCACCTATATGCAGGTCGCCATGCTGGTGCCTGAAGCAGCAGCGATGAAGAAAAAGCGCTGGGCCATTGTCTACCCCAACTACGAGTACGGCCAGTCGGCAGCAGCCAGCTTTAAAACCCTGCTCAAAGCGGCGCAGCCCGACGTAGAGTTTGTGGCCGAGCAAGCCACGCCGCTGGGCAAAGTGGACGCAGGCAGTGTGGTGCAGGCGCTGGCCGATGCCAAACCCGACGCCGTGTTCAACGTGCTGTTTGGCGCGGACTTGTCCAAGTTTGTCCGCGAAGGCAATACCCGTGGCCTGTTCCAGGGCCGTGATGTCGTGAGCCTGCTGACCGGTGAACCTGAGTACCTGGACCCGCTCAAAGACGAAACGCCTAACGGTTGGTTGGTGACAGGCTACCCTTGGTACGGCATCCAAACGCCCGAGCATAAAGCCTTCTTTTTGGCCTACCACGCCAAATACAAAGACTATCCGCGATTGGGCTCTGTCGTGGGCTACACGGCTATCAAGTCGCTGGCAGAGGGCATGAAAAAAGCCCGCTCCACCGATACGGAGAAAATGATTGCGGCCTTCCGAGGCCTGCGAGTGTCCACACCCTTTGGCCCGGTGGTGTACCGCACGCAAGACCATCAGTCTACGATGGGTGCGTTTGTGGGGCGTACTAAAAACGAGGGCGGCAAAGGCACTATGGTGGACTACCGCTACGTGGACGGCTCCAAAGTACAGCCCTCAGATGCTGAGGTGAAAAAACTCCGCCCTGCTGATTAAAAAGTAAGTAAGCAAACCACCGCCCTATGAAAGAGGATGCATGAGTTTTTCTGGCCTGATCGTCCAGCTGCTCAATGGGCTGGCGGGGGCGGCATCTTTGTTCATGGTGGCGGCGGGTCTGTCGCTGATTTTTGGCGTCACCCGCATTGTCAATTTTGCCCATGGCTCCTTCTTTATGGTGGGCATCTACATAGCCTACTCATTGGTGGCGCATCTGAGTGGCAGCGTAGGTTTTTGGCCCGCTTTGCTGCTGGCCGCAGTGGCGGTAGGTGTGCTGGGCGCATTGGTCGAGATGTTGCTGCTGCGCCGCATCTACCGCGCGCCCGAGTTGTTCCAGTTGCTGGCTACGTTTGCGCTGGGTTTGGTCATCAAAGATGCGGTGCTGTGGTACTGGGGGCCTGAAGAGTTGCTGGGGCCCCGCGCACCGGGTCTCACGGGTGCGGTCACTATTCTGGGGCGGCAGTTTCCTTCTTATGATTTGTTTTTGATCGTCGCGGGCCCCGCCATGCTGGGCTTGCTCTGGCTGCTGCTGACCAAGACCCGTTGGGGCACCTTGGTGCGCGCCGCCACGCAAGACCGCGAGATGGTCAGTGCGCTGGGTGTCAACCAGGCTTGGTTGTTCACAGCAGTGTTTGCGCTGGGCGCGCTGCTGGCGGGCCTGGGCGGCGCGCTACAGCTGCCGCGCGAGCCTGCCAACCTGGACATGGACCTGAACATCATTGGCGCGGCCTTTGTGGTGGTTGTGGTGGGCGGCATGGGCTCGATACCCGGGGCCTATGTGGCAGCGCTGCTCATTGCCGAGCTGAAAGCGATTTGCATTTGGATTGGCCTGGTAGAGATTGCGGGTGTCAGCGTGTCGTTTTCCAAATTCACTTTGGTGGTGGAGTTTGTGGTGATGGCCGTGGTGCTGGTGGCGCGGCCTTGGGGCTTGTTTGGCAAGCCGCAATCGGTCAGCCGCCATGTGGGTGTGGCTGAAGCGCCGCTTCGCCCTTTAGGCAAGGTTTATAAGTACGGAGGCGCGGCGGTGTTGGTGTTGTTAGCGCTGGTACCCGTCATCGCAGCGCAATCGCCCTATGTGACAGTGCTGCTGATCGACGTGCTGGTGGCGGTGCTGTTTGCGGCCAGCCTGCACTTCATCATGGGGCCTGCGGGCATGCACTCGTTTGGCCATGCGGCTTACTTTGGTTTGGGAGCTTATGCCGCAGCGCTCTTGGTGCGCAGCCTGAACCTGCAGATGGAAGTGGCGCTGCTGATAGCGCCTGCCGTTGCAGCGCTGGGGGCTTTTGTCTATGGCTGGTTTTGCGTGCGCTTGTCGGGCGTGTACCTGGCCATGCTCACGCTGGCGTTTGCGCAAATTACCTGGGCTATTTGCTACCAGTGGGATGCTTTCACTGGCGGGAGTAACGGGCTGACTGGTGTGTGGCCCGCCGAGTGGCTGGCCGACAAACGCAGCTACTACTATCTCACGCTGGCGCTGGTGATGGCAGGTGTGCTGCTCATGCATCGCATGCTGTATTCGCCCTTTGGCTATAGCTTGCGCGCCGCGCGCGACTCGGCCTTGCGCGCCGATGCGCTGGGTATGAACGCCAAACGCTTGCAGTGGGTCGCCTTTGTAATTGCAGGCACCTTTGCCGGTCTGGCCGGTGCGCTCAATGCATTTTCCAAGGGCAGTATTTCACCCGAGAGTTTGCATGTCAGTCGCTCTATCGACGGCCTGGTGATGGTGTTATTGGGCGGCGTGCAAACCCTGCTGGGCCCGGTGGTGGGCGCGGTCACTTTTACCTGGTTGCATGACACGGTTGCCCGAAGCACCGACTACTGGCGCGCGATGTTAGGTGCGATTATTTTGATATTGGTGCTGCTGTTTCCCCAAGGTATTGCTGGCTTTGCCAACCAGCTACGGGACTGGCGTAGCCGCTCCAAGAAGGCGGCTGCATGAGCTTACTCAAAGTCTCTGGTCTGGGCAAATCGTTTGGCGGTGTCAAAGCGGTGGACGACGTGAGCTTTGAGTTGGCTGCGGGCGAGTTGCTGGCCTTGATCGGGCCGAACGGCGCAGGCAAGTCCACTACCTTCAACATGGTCAACGGGCAGCTGCGGGCAGACATGGGTTCCATTACTTTGGACGGGCACGAACTGGTGGGTTTGACGCCGCGCGATATTTGGCGGCGCGGCGTGGGCCGTACTTTTCAGATAGCTGAAACGTTTGCATCCCTCACCGTTGTGGAGAACGTGCAGATGGCGCTCTTGTCGGCGGACCATAAGCTGTTTGCCATGTGGCGCAAAGCGGCTGACTATCGGCGCGCCGATGCGCTGCAACTGCTGGCCCTAGTGCACATGCACGAGCAAGCCGACCGCCCGTGCAGCGAGCTGGCCTACGGCGACATCAAACGCGTAGAGCTGGCCATGGCCATGGCCAACCAACCCAAGCTGCTACTGATGGACGAACCTACGGCGGGCATGGGGCCCAAGGAGCGCAACGACCTGATGGCCCTGACCAAGCAACTGGTCACCGAACGAGGTATGGCCGTGCTGTTTACCGAGCACAGCATGGATGTGGTGTTTGCCTATGCCGACCGCATGATCGTGCTGGCGCGCGGCAAGCTGATAGCCCAAGGCAAGCCGATGGAGATACGTGACCATCCCAAAGTGCAGGAAGTATATTTTGGCAGTGGCAAAACCTTTGAGAAAAGCGTGCATGAGCCCACACCACACGCGGAGCATGCCGCACCATGAGCACCAAGCCCGTCAACCCCACGCAAGACCACACTGCGCCCCTATTGAGCGCTGGAAACCTGTGCGCCTGGTATGGCGCGGCGCAGGTGGTGTTTGACGTGAACATACAGGTTCAGCGTGGTGAGGTAGTGGCTTTGATGGGGCGCAACGGTGCCGGTAAATCCACCACCCTCAAAACCTTGATCGGCATGCAGGACAAGCGCAAGGGCCAGGTGACTTTCATGGGGCGTGATATCTCCACAATGCAGTCGCACCAGGCGGCGCGCATGGGCCTGGGCTTTGTACCCGAAGACCGACGTATCTTTACCGACCTGACCGTGATGGAAAACCTCGAAGTAGGGCGGCAAGCCCCCAGGCATTGGCCAGACGGTACGTCAGCCCCGGCGTGGACGGCCCAGCAGCTGTTCAAGCTGTTTCCCAACTTGGCTGAAATGCCCGACCGGCTGGGCGGGCGTATGAGCGGTGGCGAGCAGCAGATGCTGACTGTCGCCCGCAGCTTGATGGGCAACCCCTACGTGCTGCTACTGGACGAACCCTCCGAGGGCGTAGCCCCGGTGATCGTCGAGCAGATGGTGCAGATGATTTTGCAATTGAAATCCCAAGGCGTGAGCATTTTGCTGTCAGAGCAAAACATGCACTTCGCGCAGCTGGTGGCTGACCGGGCCTATGTGCTGGAAAAAGGGCAAATTCGCTTTGAGGGCGCGATGGCCGATCTGGTGGCAAACGACGCGTTGCGCCGGGACTATTTGAGTGTGTAAACCTTAAACACCGACGCCGCAATGTTTACGCCATTGACACTCCAAGTTAACTGTACGCAGCGGGCCTTGACTGTGTCCAAAGAGGCCACGCTGTTGCATATATTGCGCAACGATCTGGCACTGAACAGCCCCAAATACGGTTGCGGCCTGGGTGAATGCGGGGCCTGCACCGTGCTGGTGGACGGCATAGCGGCGCGGGCCTGTGTGATACCCGCGCAGGGAGTGGCCGGTCGAAGTATTACGACTCTTGAAGGTCTA
>JAYVDN010000149.1:0-3270 GCA_043749385.1 Polaromonas sp. | reverse complement strand
CGTGTTGGCACCGCATTCAATAAAGTGAAAGCGGCTCACGGCGGGCAGGCGCAGCAAATCGTCCATGGTGAAGACCATCGGCTTTTTCAGCATCTTGTCGTCGCTGCCGTTGACCATCAAACGGTGTTTGTCGGGTTCAATATCCCACCAGCCTTGGTGGTGCCGTTCAAAATGCAGACCGCTGGGCGTGAGAATGCCAAACAGACCTTGCAGGGGCGCAAAGCTCACGCCTGACTGGCGCACTGCGGTGAGCCCCGGGCTTTCGCGGCGTTGCAGGTTTTTCTCGTGCACGCTGGGCTGACCGTAGCCTGTGGTTGCTACGCCTTGGCCCAAGCTTTTGGAGTGCGGGGGCAGGTTGATAATATGTGGGTCATCCGGTGTGGTTTGCGCACGCGCATTGGATGCAGACGCCACGGCCGCAGCAAATGCTCCCGCCATAAAGCCCCGTCTACCCTGGTAGACAGAGGCGACCTGCTCGCGGCTTAAAAAGCTTTCGGGAGCGGCTTGTAAAAATCGGTTGATTCGCATAAATAGATCAAATGGAACATTGAAATGATGCTCTGAAGGTTGGCAGGGAAACCGCACTACGCCGCGTCATGCACCACCAGGCGGTCGTGGTGCGCAATCTGCGCGGGCTCATCCAGCTCGATGGCGATTTGCGTACACACGCTGCGGCAAATGGCCATGGCGCGCTCACTCTGGATGCGGTAGATGACTTGCGTGCCCTCTTTGCGCTTGGCCAAAATGCCGCTGCGGTACAGCACGTTGAGATGCTGGCTTAAATTGGGCTGCGACGAGTCGATCTGGTCCAGCATTTGAGACACCGCCATCTCGCCATCGCACAGCACGCTCAGTACTTTCAGGCGAATGGGCGTAGACAGCACGCTGAAAAGTTCAGCTGCCGCGGTAAACACCTGGGTAGATGCCTGTGCGTCGCTTTGCGAAGTCTGTGCAGTCATAGTGTCGTCCTTAATTACATGCGCATTTACTTATATTTAACACCAGGCAAAGGGCTCAAAAACTTTTTCGCTTAGGAGCCCTTGCCGTGGCGGTTTAAACAATTCAGGCCAGGGTATCGGCCCAAATATTCTTCGCCCAATTCATCGCGTAAACGCCCTCTAGCTGCGTTACCTCGGGCTTCAAATCAATCGGCGATACGCCGCCCGAAGTGGCCACGGTTTTATAGGTTTTCTCTGCCGCCACGTACTCGTGCACGCTGCTGACATGCACCACGTTTTTATCATCCACAAAGCTGTAGCAGGTGTTAGTCAGCATCGGCGCGGGGTTGATGTCCCAGCCACTGAGCTGCGCGACGATGGCTGCTGCCGCCACCTTGGCGTGGCTGTTGGCCATGTGGCCGCTTTTGGGCATGAGGGGCGCTACCTGGATAGAGTCACCCAGCACATGCACGTCTTTGGCGGCGGTGGACTCAAAGCTTTGGTAGTTCACACCGCACCAGCGGTTGCTTGCCAAATTAGCTAAGCCTGCCTGCTGCGCAATAGTGCCCGCGCGCATCGCGGGCAACACGTTCAGCACGGTAGCTTTCACATCGTCTTGCACTTCAAATTTGATCGTACCGGTGCTGGCATCAACAGCGGTGACCTTGTGGTCGCCACGGTATTCGATGATGCCTGCGTATTGGGTGGCCCACACTTTTTTAAACAATGGGCCTTTAGAGGTCACGTCGGGGTTGCCATCCAAAATCAACACCTTACTCTTGGGCTTGGCTTGTTTAAAGTACCAAGCCACCTGGCTAGCACGCTCGTACGGGCCGGGGGGGCAGCGGTAGGGCGCTACGGGGATGGTGATGGCATAGACACCGCCATCGGGCATGTCTTGCAATTGCCTGCGTAGCGCCACCGTCTCAGCGCCCGCCTTCCAGGCCTGCAGAATCTGGCCGCTGGCCTGCGCTGCGGCTAGGCCTTCGATGCTGCCCATTATTAACTCAATACCGGGGGAGACGACGAGCTTGTCATAAGCAATGGTGGCACCGCGTGCCAGCGTCACCGTCTTTTTGCCTGCGTCAATCGCCGTAGCCATGTCTTTCACCACGGTGATGCCGTGGTTCTTGGACAGGCCTGCGTAAGAGGTGGTAACGTCGCCCAGCTGCTTGCTGCCGCCCACCACAAGGTTGGACAAGGGGCAAGAGACGAAGGCCTCATTAGGTTCGATCAGCACCACATCAATTTTGTAGTCAGACAACAGGCGCACATATTTGGCCGCCGTAGCACCGCCGTAGCCGCCGCCAACGACCACCACTTTGGCTTTAGCCGGAATGCTGCCGGTGCTCGCGCAAGCGCCCAAGCCCAACAGGCTGAGCGCGGCGCTGGACTGGAGAAAACTTCTGCGTTGGATGGTCATGGCGCTCTCCGGTTATTTCTGTTGCGCTGCGAAATACGTAGCTATCTGCGCCACCTGAGCGTCGCTATAGCCCTTGCTGATCTGGTGCATGATGGTCGCAGGCCGCGCGCCGGATTTAAACGCCGCCATGTTAGCGATGATGCTGTCTTTAGACACGCCCGCCAGGCTGACCACTACCGAGCCTTCTTGCGCCTTGCCGTTGGTGCCATGGCAGTTGGCGCAGGTTGCAGCCAGCGACTTCACGTAGAGCTGCTGCGGGTCTTGTGCCAAGGCGGGCAATACCCAAACCATACATGCACCAGCTAACGCTAACGCGATCGCCGATCGAAGGCTTTTAAAAAAAGGCATGAGGCTCTCCAATTTTTTTACTATGTCCGTCAAACAAATTTTGCAGTCCACTTTATATGGCTTGTCGAATATTTGAATATAAGCGCTGGCTTATTTTAAGGCGGCATTGAGGAACGCGTACAGGGACTTTCCCTAGCTGTAATGGTTAAGAACTTATCGCTGACGGGACGTCCAACTTCCCTAAAAAAGCACCTGCGATGACTCGCAGATGCTTAATTTATCCGCTGCGCTTATTTGCCCGGGCGTATCAGCGCAAACTGCGCCATCTCACCCCGTCGAAACAACACATTGATGGCTTTGGTTTTATCGGCTTTGCCCAACGCCGCATCAAATTCGGGCAGCGAGTTGACTTCGGTGTTGGCCACCGCAATGATGACGTCACCCTCGCGTAGCCCGGCCCGGGCGGCTCCCTCGGTGGCTGCGCTCACGCGCACACCGCCTTTGAGTTTGAGCTCTTTCTTCTGCGCATCGGTCAGCTCAGCGACGCTCAGCCCCAGACTTTGGCCTGGACCAGCGGGTTTAGCCGGCTCAGAGGCTTTGGCCGCAGGGCGCGCTGCTTTT
>JAYVDN010000148.1:0-2783 GCA_043749385.1 Polaromonas sp. | reverse complement strand
GCTGCTTGGGCGGCTGCAGGAATCCCTGAGGCTGCGGGCGGTGTGGCGGGCATGCCCTCCGCACCGCTGTTGGCGCTATTTTGCGCCTGCGCGCCAGCTCCTGCTGCGCCCGGGCTAGCAGCGGCACCTTCAGCAGGCCTGCCCGCGCCGCCACCGCCTCGGCCTACTTCGATCACGCGCACGGGAGAATTGTCGCGCTGCAAGCGCTGCTGCCCCGCTACCACCACGGTGTCGCCATCGGCCACACCTTCTGTGATCTCCACTCGCCCAGGGCGGCGGATACCAATTTTTACCTCGGTACGTTGCGACACCAAACGCTTGCCGTTGACAAACACGGGCGCAGGCGGCGTCGGGGCTGCCCCTGCACCACCTGTACCGGCACTACCAGCGGCTTGCGCACTGCCAGCCGCAGGCGCAGCGGCGGTGCCACCGGCCGCCGAGCTACCGGCTGCTGCGGCATTGGCCACAGCATTCGCCGCCGCAGTTTTTTTGGCGGCCTCGGCCAACACTTTGAACTGTTCTTCGGTTTGCTCCACCACTTTGATGACGAACTGGCGACCGCCTTGCGGCACAATGGCCTCTTCGGGAATGGTGAGGGAGGACTCTTTGATGTTGAACACCGTGTTCACACGCGCGAACATGCCAGGGCGCAGCGGGCCATTGCCTTGGCCGCCTTGTGCGCCTTGACCGCCCTGCCCGCCCGGTCTACCCGCCCCCGCACCTGCGTTGGCGGCACCACCGCCCGCACCACCGCCTGCAGGAACGCCAGCACTTGCCGGACGTCCCGCAGCGCCAGCAGGCCTTGCTCCAGCCGCTGTACCCCCACCTGGTCGCACTGTCGTGCTGTAGGGCGCGCAAGCCACCGTCACTTGGTCTACAGCACGGGGCGCAGCCTCAGCTGAAGCCGTGGCAGGCTGTTGCGCTGCACCCGGCATAGCGGCTTGCCCAGGCCGTGCTACGGGCTTGCCTGCAGGTTTGCCGCCCGCCGTGCCAGAAGCCCCAACACCACCAGGGGCACCACCGCGCGCGCCAGATGCCGCGCCCGCTGGCCCTCCCGCCGGGCGCATGGGCTCCCCAGCCGTGTTAGGCAACACAGCACGCACCGATATCGAGCGTCCGTTCGCGTCAATTTGCGGGTCAATCGCCTCGACCTTGGCTTTGAACACGCGCCCCGGCATGGCGTCCAGCTGCAGCTCTACCTGCTGGTCGCGTTTGAGCTTGCCCTGAAAGCGCTCAGGCAATTTAAAGTCTACATACATCGACGACAGATCTTCGATGTTGACCAAGTCGGCACCGTCTTTGACGTAGTCGCCAATGTTGATACTGCGGATACCCACCGTGCCGTCAAACGGCGCAATGATGCGCATGCGGTCCAGGCGGGCGCAGGCCAGCGCCAGTTGCGCCTCTACCACCTGCATGTTGGCGGCGCTCTCGTCCACCACACGCTGGGCGATAAAGCTTTGCGCCACCAGCTCCTGGTTGCGTTTCAGGTTAGCGCGCGAGATCGACACTTGCGCGTCGGCCTGGCGCACCTCGGCGCGTTGCAGCACGTCGTCCAGTTGCACCATCACATCGCCCTTGCGCACGCGTCCACCATCGCTAAAACCCAGCGTCATAATGCGGCCAGCCACTTCGGGGCGCAGCACCACGTTTTGGCGTGAACGCATGCTGCCTACGGATTGCGCATCGTCTTGCAGACGGGTCACTTCTACCTTGGCAACTTCTACCCCAATCGGGCCGCCCGGGCCACCACCACCTGGCCCACTGGGGGCGCCACCTGCGCGGGGCGCAGAGGCACCGGGCGCAGCACCGGTAATCTCTTTGGGGCCTTGCGGTTTATTTTGGTACCAATAGGCCGCACCCGAAGCCGCCGCAATACCTACAACGGCGATGGCGGAATAAATTACCTTAGAAGCCATGAATGAATATCTCTGGAATTTTTATCTATCGATAAATAACGATGCAAAAGGGTAAATGTAGCAGGACGTTCGCTCACAGGGCTTAGGTAATTTCCACTGACAGCACAGTTCAAGGTATAAGCTTTACACGGCGTTTACATGACAGCCACGCACCAGTTCAGCTTCTCAAGCTCAACGAGGCTACGCCTTTATTGGCCAAAGCATCGGCCCGCTCGTTGCCAGGGTCGCCAGCATGGCCCTTCACCCAACGCCAATCGATCTGATGGCCCCCTGTGGCTACCAGAGCGTCCAGGCGCTGCCAAAGTTCCACGTTTTTCACCGGTTCTTTGGACGCCGTGCGCCAGCCTCGGGCTTTCCAGCCGTGGATCCACTCGGTAATGCCTTGCAGCACGTATTTGCTGTCCAAGTACAAATGCACCTTGCAGGGGCGTTTGAGCGCTTCTAAAGCCTGAATCACGGCCATCATCTCCATGCGGTTGTTGGTGGTGTTGGGCTCACCCCCAAACAGCTCTTTCTCAGTGCCCTCAGATTTCAGCAGTACGCCCCAGCCGCCCGGGCCAGGGTTGCCTTTGCAGGCGCCATCGGTATAGATTTCAATCGTATTCATTCAAAATTATGGGTGTAATTGGTAAAAAAAGGTGCTGCAGATGAGCGCACCTTGGCGCATGCCCGGGCAGTCGATTGTCGGTGGTTTATCTGCCGCGCCTTGCGCCCATCCGTTTGCCACAAAAACCCCCACTGGGAAGAATGCAAGCCACTACATAATTAGTAGCTGCTCCCGCGATATTCTATTGGTCTGCAGCCCGATTTGCATCTTAAAAATGCCTTTGAACGGCATGTTTAAAAAGCAAACGGGGTCAGATC
>JAYVDN010000147.1:0-1762 GCA_043749385.1 Polaromonas sp. | reverse complement strand
TGAGCATGTCCAAGCGCGAGGCGACGGCTGCATAGGGCATTTGCAGCGTGCCTTCCATCACGCCGTGGCTGCCCATCAGTGCCGAAATGGCGGCTGCGTCACTGGGCTCGGCTGCCCGGAGGGTGAAGTTGTCCATTGGGTTGGCGTTGGGCGTGGCCTGGTGTGCTGCGGCGCGGGTGTCCATGGTATTTTCCGGTAAGAGTAGATGGACACTTCATGCTAGCGGGTTCACGCGGTGTTGTGAATGGTTTGCACGCCACACGCTCATGCAGACTTTGCATGCCATCATGATGGCAGTCTATAGCTATACAAAATATAGCTGCTCCCGCGATATTCTAAAGGGCTGCAGCCCTAAATTACTGCGAAATCTTGCGCGCTTCTTCGATTTGGTATTCAAAATAGCGCTGAAAACTGAACACGATGCTGCTCATCAGGCAGGTCGCGCCGATGAACAGCGAGAGCACCAGTGCGCCCACAGTGAGCCAGTTGGTTTGGCCAGGAGCGGCCTCCGGGTCTGAAGTGGGGTTGAACCTGGCGTTCCATTTTTCGGGTGCCATCAGGCCGTAGACGATGGCGGTGAGCGCGCAGGCCGCGATGGTAAAGCCCAGCAGGGGGATCAGCACCCAGCTCCAGGCGTCGTCCAGCCCAAATTGCTCCACCCGGGCTATGCCGTACAGGCCTAGTGCGCTAGGAATGGGCAGTAACCAGCCCAGCATATCGCCCAGCCCATACAGGTAAAAGCGGTGCAGACCCAGTGGGCCGCCGATGAAAGCGAGCCAGGCGGCCACGGTTTTGTTTTTGGTCATACGCTGGATGATAGCTGCGTGGGCAATGGCGCAAGGGTGCAATGGCAATGCAGAGATTTATTCTGCGGGCGTGCTGTCACCCAGGCCCAGGGTTTTTTCCATCATCACAATATCGCGCCATTGGCCAAATTTCCAGCCGCAGGATGTGACGACACCCACTGAGGTGAAGCCGCAGGCGCGGTGCACCCCGATGGAGCCTGCATTGGCAGAGTCGCCAATCACTGCAATCGCCTTGCGAACACCGCCGCGCTCCAGTTGGGCCAGTAGCTCGGTCAGCAGTAGTTTGCCCAAGCCTTTGCCGCTGGCATCCTGCGCCATGTAAATGGAGTCTTCCACGCTGAAGCGATAAGCCGGGCGCGGTTTGAACCAGTTGGCGTAAGCGAAGCCACGCACCACGCCCGCCTCTTCCAGCACCAGGTACGGAAAGCTTTTGCCCAAGACATCGGCCCTGCGGGTGGCTATTTCGGCCTCACTTGGGGGCTCGGTCTCAAAAGTGCCCGTGCCATGCAGCACGTGGTGGGCGTAGATGGTTTGGATGGCGGGGATGTCAGCTTCCGTGCTGGGGCGAATCAGGGTCATAGTGGTGGCTTGTAAATGAGGGCGTGGATAAGCGGTGTTGATGATCGGGCAGGGTGCTGGACAAACAAGGTTATAATCGTAGGCTTTGCAGCGTGTCGCTGGCCGGGTGGCTATGTCGCGTGTCTCAAACGCAGCAAAGAAAATTCACCCCACCCGAAGGAACATATTATGGTCGTCATTCGACTCTCTCGCGGCGGCGCAAAAGCCCGTCCGTTCTACAACATTGTGGTCGCTGACAAGCGCACCCGCCGCGACGGTAATTTTATCGAACGCCTCGGCTTTTATAACCCCATCGCTATCGAAGGCGAAGAGGGCTTGCGCATTGCACAAGACCGCTTGACCTACTGGAAAAGCGTCGGCGCACAGGCATCGCCTAC
>JAYVDN010000146.1:0-12476 GCA_043749385.1 Polaromonas sp. | reverse complement strand
TTTTTTTGCGAAACTGGCCAACGCTTAGCAAGCACTTGAATACCTGCACCAAGGTATTGGGCCTAGCTAAATCACACCATACCAGCAAGCCCGCTCAATCGCGGCCAGCTTGCTGTCCACCTTCAGTTTATGCATGGCGTTGGCCAAATGGTAGGTGACAGTGCGCTCGCTACACGCCATCACTTTGGCGCTGTCGGCAGCCGTCAGGCCGTCAAAAGCCAAAGCCAGCGCCTCTTTTTCTCTGGGACTGAGTGGGCAGCTTACGTCACCCAGCACACGCCTGATCTGGGGCCAGATATTCAAGGCCGACCAGACCATGGCCGCCGCCTCGGTGCGGTCTTGCATGGCCTGCGAGGTGAGTAAAAAACACTCAAACGCACGCCCTCTGGGCAAAGCAAACTCTACCCGCACCATACTTTGCAACCCATGCGCCAGCGCCAACAAGCGCCAGCGGCTCAAGTCAGCGTAGCTGCTGCGCGAAATATTTTGCCAAGCCACCAAGGGTGAATCACTGGCCTGCCAAGCGTAGCCAAACTCATCACTATCGGCCAGCGCTACAGACACTTCCAAGAGTTTAGGTGGATACACCGCCAGCACACTGCGTTCTTTGGCAGTGCCAAATATCGATGGCCCCAAGATAATCAAAGACTCGACCGAATAAGACTTTAACGCTCCTAGCCAATCGACCAGTAAACCATCGAGAACCAAACTGTCAAAATTAGCAGGGGATTGCATTTGCCGAATTTTTTTGTATGAAAATAACACTCCACAATAGCATGCTAACTCGCACACATGTTGCAGGACATCCGGGAATCACCATTGACTAAAGCTGCACTACGCTCATTTGTAATGCGCCATCCGCTGCTTTTGAAGCTGCGAGAGGAGATATTGGATCCAGAAATGGAGACGATACTGCATCCGTCGCCTTTGCGTTTGAGATGGCTGGGTATCTTTACTTTAGTCGGTCATCCCTTATTTTGGTACGTCTGGACAGTGCTCTTTCCACAACCTTACGAAAATTTTGTAGTACGTCTTTCTTTGGCTGTAGGTGGTTTGGGTTTATTTTTTCAGCAAACTTCAAATGGCGTATCGGGAGTTTTTTCTCGCCGATATTATTCCCTCATGGCCTGGTTTCAAGTCCCTGTGTTTTGCGCCTGGATGTACTTGATGAACCATGGAAACACTGTCTGGCTTGCTACTCTGGCCGTCATGATAGTGGTTTACTACCACTTAACTGATTGGAGGTTAGCAACTATTGGCCTCATCTCCGGTTGCATCTTGGCTACCGCAGGGGTCACCTGGAAATTGGCAACGCCGATTTCAATACGAGCAGTTGATATGGTTGTATTGGCGTTTGCTTGGTTTTCTGCGATCTCATTATCCATGTCTAGTGCTAACTTGCGACGAGAGCGAATTAAACACTCCTTGGCTGTGATCGGCATCATGGCCCATGAGTTAAGAACACCCTTGGCCACAGCCTCCATGATCAGCCAAGCTATTCGCACTGAGGCAGGCAACCCGGACGACGGGGTTCGCACCAAACGCCTTGAGAAACTGGCTGTTCGCCTTGAATCGTTGGCGCACAGCATTAACCACCACATAGACTTGCAAATGTTTAATGCGCGGTTGATGCAATTGCCTCCCGCCAAGCAACTTATTTCTGCTGTGGCGTTGGTCAATTCTGTCGTCAAAGCCTACCCGTATGGCTCACCCAGTGAACAACAATGCCTTGAGGTCATCGTACACAAGGACTTTCACTTTATGGGATCAGACAGGCAATTTACCCAGGTGCTGAATAACCTGCTAAAGAACGCGTTTTATTCCCTGCATGCCGCCCAGTCTCGGCACAGTGCGGGCGATTTGCGCATAGAGATAGGGCGAAAATCAGGGGTAGGAAAAATTGTCGTCAAGGACAAAGGCATGGGTATCAGCACTGAAAACCAGCAGCGTATTTTTGCCCCCTTCTTTTCTACCTCGCACGATACTGGGCATGGGCTGGGCTTGGCTTATTGCAGGCAAGTGGTGCAAAATGCCGGTGGGTTTATTCGAGTTAAGTCTGAGCCCATGTTTGGCGCTACATTTACCACGGACCTTCCCGCCCAAGATATCACATCACCCTACAAGCCAAGCAATGCCATTTCCTCTTTACCATCGGCCTAGTGCTGTTGTTTTTTTAGACGATGATGCTGGCTATTTAGATATGCTGGCCGATGTGATGCCGCTAAGCTGGTGCGTGCGGCTCTACACCCATGCGGGCGACTGCATCCGTCACCTGCAACAGCAACACCCAGAGTGGGAAAGCGACTTAGACGCACACGTACAAATGGTCGAGCATTGGAGAGCGGGTATAGCGCTGGTGCCACAGCTACTGCTGTACTGGCAAAGCCAACCGCAGCGCTATGCCCTTACCAACGTGCTGGTGGTGGACTACTCTATGCCCGCTATGACTGGGCTGGATGTCTTGAAAGCGTTACCCCAATGGCCCGCCCAACGGGTACTGCTCACTGGACAGGCTGATGAATCGATGGCGGTGAAGGCCTTTAATCAACGCCTGATCAACCAGTTTATTCCCAAACAGCACCCCCAGATTGGCCAATACTTGGCGCAGGCGGTGCATGAACTCAATACATCACCTTTGCCTGCGCACGACAGCATTTGGCGCAATGCATTGAAAAAAGAGCACTACGCTGTATTGCAAACAGACGCGGTTCAGGATGCATTGGCTTCGCTGGTTCAGGAGCGCAGCTGGGTGGAATACTGCGTGTTGGCGGAGCCTTTTGGTATTTTGGGCATCAATGCCCAAGCCGTACCGCAATGGCTGCAACTGGAGCAAAACCATGATTTACCCGATGCCGCCGAGTTGGCGGAATCCGCTGGGCAAAGCAGCCAAGATGCGCAGAAAATTCGCTTGGGTACGCACCTGACGAATGCTGAGCTGGCCATGGCCTTGAGCGGTGATGCGCAAGTAGCTTTGGCACCTGCTTTCCCTATCGGTCAGTCGGGCGCTTTGCTCGGAGCATTTTTTGATCTACCTATTACCAACTCGGCTGGTTCGGGCTACAGCGAATTTCTTCGTGCTCTGCCGCCTCGCACCATTGCATAAGTGAAATTGGCTGGGCTTGCCTAAGCCATCGCCAGCTCTTTTGACGCGTTGCGCCGTGCAATAGGCCATTGCTGAGGGTTGACTAGCGGGGCGATGTTTTGCGCCACCTGTTCAACATGGTCTACCTCTGCATCGGTGAGCGCACTGCTCAGGGTCAGTCTCACCATCGTGCGGTTTCGGCTGGTGGCCGGGGCGCAAAAAACAGCCCCAAAAACATCGTGCTCCTCCAAGGCATCGCGCAGAATCATGGTGGCGGGTTCGGTGCCAGATTCAAGCGCAATGATTTGCTCAGTACCCTGGTGCACCGGATAGCCTATATCGGCCAAACTGGCTCGTAAGCGGCGTGATAAATGCATCAGGCGGGCGCGCTGCGTATCGCACTTTTTAATCACTTCCAATGTGGCACTCAGGCCTGCAATTTCGTGCGGCAGCAGACACGAACTGAACATATTCGGATAACTGGTGCTCAGCATGTAGTTGCGCATAGCTGCAGAGACTGTGAAGTATCCAGCCCGCCCAGCAAATGCCTTGGCGAGGCTTGCTGAAATGAAATGCACCCTATGTGATAGGCCTAACTCAGCGCACAGACCAGCTCCACGCGGTCCATGGGTTCCGAAAGAATGCGACTCATCCACCAAAATCATGCTGCCATACTGCTCGGTTATGTCCACGACATCTGCCAAAGGACATATGGCACCCGTGGTGCTATACACAGAATCTACAACAACCAAACCGGGGCCATGCCTCGCCATCATGCGGCCAAGGTGCGCCGCGTCGTTATGCCTAAATGCGTACGCGGGTGCACGTGCAGTGCGAGCACCCTCCCAAAGCGAAGTGTGTGCCAGACTGTCTAAATAAATGGGGGTTTTTTCATCGGCGATAGCCTGCAACAAACCTAGGTTGGCCGCATAGCCTGATTGGCAAATGACGCCATCCTCCTTACCCAACCAGCTAGCGATGGAGCGCTCTAAGTCTCTGACTGGGTGCTCCCCGTGTAAAAACACGCTCGACTGAATCACAAACTCCACGTCCCGTTTCAACGCATTGGTTTGAGCGCGAACGATATCTGTGTGCCCAGTTAATCCCAAATAGTCGTTGCCGCTAAGGTACACCGCATTTTGACTCGGCGTTTTTCCATGCAAGAGAGATCGGCCACTCCAAAGCGTATCCCACCGATCCGTGAATTCACGCTGAATGCGCTGCTCTAAATGGCTGGAGATGGCAGGGTCCGGATGGTGAGATTGCATGGTTTGCCCAATAGTGTGCATAAATACCTCTTTTTAAAGACACTATTGGAAACACAGTCAGGGTTTTTTTTATCGACACCCCTGTTAAATTTGACAAGGTTCAACCCTTATATACGACGAATATTTGTCTATATCGCGGTAGAAATACCGTTTTATGGCATTGCTTTGGATGAACCGACAAACGCACCCAGTGCGCTGCGTCCCATCGCCGCCACGTAGCGATGCGCTGTATTTTTACAACATTGCAGGCAGGAGCGTCAGGCGTGGGCAGACTAATTTTTAAATAACCTATTTGCCAGGGCTACCCTGACTTGGATAGCTTTTGAGCAAGCTCCAAGACGTCTCCAAGGCATTTTGCAGCATGCGTACCGCTACATATTCAGTAGCTGCTCCCGCGATATTCTATTGGCCTACAGGGTGATTTGCATCTTAAAAACAGCCTAAAAAAGCCGATTTTTAAGGCTCTAGGGGCTTTGACGTGCTAAAAACCGGCTTTCAACCCCTGATTTATCCATTTTTGGATGATTTTCAAGATACTAATCGGGCTGCAGACCAATAGAATATCGCGGGGACAGCTATGAAATATGTAGTACGTATTTTGTCTTACCGAGGCACTTCACCGGGCTTTTGGGCAGTTTTTGCAGCGTTACGCCAGGTCCAGCACGGGGCCAACCCTGGTAGCGTGCCGCTTTAGCGCCCCATCAACTGCAAAGCCGCCAGCGCCATGATCTTGGCGCTGTCCACCAGCTCTTGAATGCCTACGTATTCATCTGGCTGGTGCGCCAAGTCCAAAATGCCGGGGCCGTAGGCGATGCAGTCTTGCAGCTTGCCGGTGCGTACGATGTGCTTTTGGTCGTAGGTGCCAGGGCTGGAGATGTAGCTGGGCTCGCGGCCTAGCACCCTTGCTATGGCGCGGGCCGTGGCGTCGACCACGGGTGCGTCTTTGGGGGTGGCGGTCGGTACAAAGCTCATGATTTCTTTGATGTGGAAATCAAAACCCGGGCGGGTGCGCTGCAGCTCTTGCAGCATGTCCAATATCTCGCGCTTGACCTCGTCCAGGTTTTCCTCGGCGATAAAGCGGCGGTCTAGCACCGCGCGGCAGCTGTGCGCCACCGTGGGCGCAGGCAAGTCTGCCGTGGGCCAACCGCGTGCGTCGGTGGCGTAGCGCTGCTCTACCTGGCCGCCGTGGATGCTGTTGATGTTGAGCGTGCTCACCCTTGCGCCTGCGGGCTCTACAGGCTCGCGAGTATGGCGCTGTGCGAGTTTGGGGCCCAGCTGCGTTTCCAGCAGGTGGATAAAGGCGCTCATGTGGTTGATGGCGCTGTCGCCCAAAAACGGCATGGAGCCGTGCGCTATGCGGCCCTTGGTTTCTACCTCAGCCCAGTACACGCCCCGGTGCCCCAGGCAAATTCGGTCTACGCCCAAGGGCTCGGGGATGATGACGTGGTGCACGCGCGGCTGGCTGAAGTAGCCGCGCTCGGCCAGATAGCCCACGCCGCTGAAGCCGCCAGATTCTTCGTCTACCGTGCCGCTGATCTCCAGCACGCCGGGTAGCGGCAGGCCGCTTTCTATCAAGGCCTCGCAGGCTATCACGCTGCTGGCCAGGCCGCCCTTCATGTCGCAGCTGCCACGGCCGTAGACCTTGCCGTCTTTCACCTCGCCGCCGAAGGGCTCAAACGTCCAACCGCTGCCAGCTTCGACCACGTCGATGTGGGAGTTGAAGTGCACGCAGTCGCCTTGCTGCGCGCTGCCCTTTGCGCCTTCATAGCGCGCTACCACATTGGTGCGGGGGTATCTGTCGCTGTCACCCGGCCCGCCTGTGGCGCGTACATATTCCACCGTAAAGCCGCGTTGGGCCAGGCGCTCGCCTAAAAATCGGGCGCAGGCCTCGTAGGCATCGCCCGGGGGGTTGATAGTGGGGATACGCACCAGCGCTTGCGTGAGCGCGGTGACCTCAGCGCGTTTGGCTTCGATGCGTTGCAGTAGTGAGTCGGTATTCATGCTGCATTGTGTCCCAAACTGGGTGTTTACAACAGCGCGTTAGTTTTACCCACAACGGCGTGGGCGACAAAAATCGTGGAAAATAGGCTGATTGACGTTTACGTAAACGTCAACTAGCGGAGCCGCCCCCATGACCGACCTGTCCCAAGACTACCAAGCCCTCGCCAACTACCGCCCTACGCACAAAGTGCGCTTTGTCACTGCCGCCTCGCTGTTTGACGGGCATGACGCAGCGATCAACATCATGCGCCGCATTTTGATGAGCATGGGCGTAGAGGTGATTCACCTGGGGCACAACCGCTCGGTGGACGATGTGGTGACGGCGGCGCTGCAAGAGGATGTGCAAGGCATTGCCGTCAGCTCGTACCAAGGCGGGCATGTGGAGTACTTCAAATACATGACAGCGCTTTTAAAAGAGCGCGGCGGTGAACATATCAAGGTGTATGGCGGCGGCGGTGGGGTGATCATTCCCGAAGAAATTCGCGATTTGGCGGCCCATGGTGTGCGCATTTTCAGCCCCGAAGATGGGCAGCGCATGGGCCTGGCGGGGATGATTGGTGAGATGGTGATGAGTTGCGACCGCGACCTGTCCGTGCATGCGCCGACGGACATCAAGGCCATCCAGGGCCACAGCGAGCTGGCTTGGCGCAAGCTGGCCCAGCTCATTACAGGTATTGAGACTTCCAAGGAGAAAACGCCTTTAGCCCAGCAAATAGTAGCGGGAGCAGCTACGGGAAAGATGGCAATTCCGGTCATCGGCATTACCGGTACGGGCGGTGCAGGCAAGTCATCCCTGACCGACGAATTGATCCGCCGCCTGCGGCTTGACCAAAACGACAGCCTGCGCATCGCACTCATTTCCATCGACCCGTCACGCCGCAAATCGGGCGGTGCATTGTTGGGCGACCGCATACGTATGAATGCCATTGCACCATGGCACTCATCCATTCGAGCCGAGCCTGTCGAAGCTCTCGCGAAGACTTCGACAGGCTCAGTCCGAACGGAAAAGGGTTTAGTCCCAACGGATGCTGATAACGGCTCACGCGTTTTCATGCGCTCACTCGCCACCCGCGAGTTTGGCTCTGAAATATCGCAAGCCCTGCCCGACGTGATCGCCGCCTGCAAGTGCGCAGACTTTGATTTGATCATTGTGGAGACCAGCGGCATCGGCCAAGGCGATGCGGCCATCGTGCCGCATGTGAACTTGCCCATGTACGTGATGACGCCCGAGTTTGGCGCGGCATCGCAGCTAGAGAAGATTGACATGCTGGACTTTGCCGAGTTTGTCGCCATCAACAAGTTTGACCGCAAAGGCTCGCACGACGCGCTGCGCGACGTGAGCAAACAAGTGCAGCGCAACCAGGAGGCCTGGACCAAGCGCATGGAAGACATGCCGGTTTTCGGCACCATGGCCGCGCGCTTTAACGACGACGGCGTGACGGCGCTGTACCAGGCCATGAAGCCGCGCCTGGCTGCGCTGGGCTTGAAGATGCCGGGTGGCACGTTGCCCGTGGTCAACACCCGCCACAGCACCAACCAAACCCCCATCATCCCGGCAGCACGCACCCGCTACCTCAGCGAAATTGCCGACACCGTACGCGCCTACAAACGCAAAGCGCGCGAGCAGGCCACGCTGGCGCGCGAGATCCAGCAACTGCAAGCTGCAGCGCGCATGCTCAAAGTCGGCAAACCCGACCGCGCCCCTGCTGCCGAGGCCGCGCTAGACCTGGCCGCCCACCGCAAAGCCGCGCAAGATCCCGGCGCACGCAAGCTCTTGCAGCAGTGGCCCGACATGCAAACCGCGTATGCAGGCGACGAGTACGTAGTGAAGATTCGCGACAAAGAAATTCGCACAGCGTTAACAAGCACATCACTCAGCGGCACGAAGATCCGCAAAGTAGCGCTGCCGCAGTTTGAAGACCACGGCGAAATTTTGAAGTGGCTGATGCTGGACAACGTGCCCGGCAGCTTCCCCTACACCGCAGGCACCTTCGCCTTCAAACGCGAAGGCGAGGACCCCACCCGCATGTTTGCCGGCGAGGGCGATGCCTTTCGCACGAATCGCCGCTTCAAAATGGTGAGTGAGGGCCTGCCCGCCAAACGTTTAAGCACTGCCTTCGACTCAGTGACTTTGTACGGTGCCGACCCCGCCACCCGCCCCGACATTTACGGCAAGGTAGGCAACAGCGGCGTGAGCATCGCCACGCTGGAAGACATGAAGGTGCTCTACAGCGGCTTTGATTTGACCAACCCGAGCACCAGCGTCAGCATGACCATTAACGGCCCCGCGCCGACGATTTTGGCCATGTTCATGAACACTGCCATCGACCAAAACTTGGATAAGTTCAAGCTGGACAACCAACGCGAACCCACCGACACCGAAGCCGCGAAGATCAAAGAATGGGTGCAAGAAAACGTGCGCGGCACCGTGCAAGCCGACATATTGAAAGAAGACCAAGGGCAGAACACCTGCATCTTCAGCACCGAATTTAGTTTGAAGGTGATGGGCGACATTGCCGAATATTTTGTGCACCACAAAGTGCGCAACTTCTACAGCGTGTCCATCAGCGGCTACCACATCGCCGAGGCAGGAGCGAACCCCTTAAGCCAACTCGCGCTCACCCTGTCCAACGGCTTCACGTTTGTAGAGGCGTACTTGGCCAGAGGCATGCACATCGACGACTTTGCGCCCAACCTGAGCTTCTTCTTCAGCAACGGCATGGACCCGGAGTACACCGTGCTGGGCCGCGTAGCCCGCCGCATCTGGGCCACCAGCATGCGCGACAAATACGGTGCGAATGAACGCTCGCAGAAGCTGAAGTACCACGTGCAAACCAGCGGTCGCAGCCTGCACGCGCAAGAAATCCAGTTCAACGACATCCGCACCACCCTGCAGGCCCTCATCGCCATCTACGACAACTGCAACAGCCTGCACACCAACGCCTTCGACGAAGCCATCACCACGCCCACCGAAGACAGCGTGCGCCGCGCGATGGCCATCCAGATGATCATCAACCGCGAATGGGGTTTGGCGAAAAACGAAAACCCCTCGCAGGGCTCATTCATCATCGAAGAGCTCACCGAGCTGGTAGAAGAAGCCGTGCTAGACGAGTTCGAGCGCATCAGCGAACGCGGCGGCGTGCTAGGCGCGATGGAAACCGGCTACCAACGCGGCCGCATCCAGGACGAGAGCATGCACTACGAAATGCTCAAACACACCGGCGAGCTGCCCATCATCGGTGTCAACACCTTCCGCAATCCCAAGGGTGATGTAGTGCAAGACAAGCTAGAACTAGCGCGCAGCACCGAGGAGGAAAAGCAATCGCAGCTCAAGCGCCTGCAAGACTTCCACACCCTGCACGCCGCAGAGTCCCCCGCCATGCTCAAACGCCTGCAACAAGCCGTGATTGCCAATGCCAACGTGTTTGACGTGCTGATGGACGCCGTGCGCGTGTGCTCGCTCGGGCAGATTACCAATGCGCTGTTTGAGGTGGGTGGGCAGTATCGGCGCAATATGTAAGCCATCGCCCGCAGCTTTATGGCTGCAAGAAGATGGGTACGCGAGAGTGCTAGTTCCCAGCCATTCAAAACCCAATTTGACGCAAAAAACTGGATTTAGAACAACGCAATACACTGCATAAAGAAAAACGGATACACTTGCGAAAATATAACGCGAAAAACGTTAAATGGCCGCACCCAACATCAAACTAGCAAGCTCACTGGAGAAGCTTCGCGCCCTGCAACTGGCAGGCAAGGTGGTACTGCGCTCGACCGACCTGACCCGAACCCACATTGAGCGCCTGGTCACCACAGGTTTTTTGCGCCCTATCGTCAAAGGCTGGTACATGCCTTCGCGACCGGACGAGCAGGCTGGCGACACCACCACTTGGTTTGCTTCGATGCGGGACTTTGTGCGGGGCTACTGCGAGGCGCGATTCGGTGAGGATTGGCACGTCAATGCCGAACTCAGCTTGAAGTTGCAGACCGGGACTACGAGCCTACCCCTACAGATCCAGGTCAACAGCCCAGCGGCATCCAACAATAACCTGCTCCTTCCCGCCGGCACCTCCCTGTTCGACTACCGGGTGAAAGATATCGTCCCCGAGCAACAGCGCACCGTCGCCCAAAATCTGCGCGCCATGACGCTGGAAGCGGCCCTCGTACGCGTAGCACCCAACATCTGGCAGTCCGACCCGCTCACGCTACGCTTGGCCTTGCAACTGCTCAAAGACAGCTCCGAACTCAACCGCGTCTTGCTGGGTGGGGACCACTCGGTGGTGGCGGGCCGCATTGCCGGGGGGCTGCGGGCCGTTGGCCGAACCGATCTGGCTGCGGAGGTGGTGGCCACCATGCGCGCAGCGGGCTACACGGTGGCAGAGACGAACCCTTTCGCAGCGCCGATTGCCCCGGTGCGACAACGGCCAGAGTCACCGTATTGCGCCCGCATTCGCGCGATGTGGGAGCACATGCGACCCCAGGTACTCCAGGCATGGGCCACGCCCACGCGTGACCTTATCTCGATTGATGCGTACCTGTTGGAAGTAGAGGAGCGCTACATCGCTGATGCCTACCACTCGCTGTCCATCGAGGGCTACCAGGTCAGCGCCTGGCTGATTGAAAAAATTCGCAATGGCAACTGGCAACCCGATACCAACGAGCGCGACCAGCATGACCGCAACGCCCTCGCGGCGCGCGGTTATTTCGAGGCGCACCTGGCGGTGCAGGGCAGCGTCCGAACGGTGATGGCCGGTGCCAATCCCGGTGCCACCTTAAGGGTCGATCTTCAAGGCTGGTACCGCGCGATGTGGGCACCCTCGGTCCAGGCTGGCGTGCTTAAACCGCAAGACCTCGCTGGCTGGCGCAATGCGGCGGTTTACATCAAGAACGCCCGCCACGTACCACTGCCACCCGAGGCGGTGCGTGATGCGATGCCGCTGCTGTTCGAGCTGCTGACCGAGGAGGATGCGCCTGCGGTGCGCGCCGTCCTCGGGCATTTCGTGTTTGTCTTCATTCACCCCTACATGGATGGCAACGGTCGGCTCGCACGATTCATCATGAACCTGTTGCTGGCCGAAGGCGGCTGGCCCTGGACTGTGGTGACGCTGGATGTGCGCAGCGAGTACATGCGGGCACTGGATGCCGCTTCCACGGATCAAGACATCAAGCCGTTCACGCGATTGCTGAGCAGCCTGGTGCAACAGCAGATCCACCAAAGGCCCGGTCGCCCCAACACATAGCGCTAGGAGTCTGGGCGGTAAAAGCTCATGCAAATCAGCAAGATTGAACGCAAAGTGTGGCATTTACTCCATATTTTTCGTCAACTCCGCTCTTTGAAATCTCTGCCAGTACAAAATCCCCCTTCGGAGTTATTTGCTTAGGTTGGTCGATTAACGCAAGTTTTTATCTCTGATCGGGGATTTCTTCTTATGGGCGTTGGTTTTTTCGGAACAACACAATTTGTCGATTCAGATTAACCCAACAATCAGCCTCCAGCCCAATAGAGTATAGCGGGAGCAGCTACAAAATCCATAGTGAAAACGCTGCCACTAGGGGCAAAACTAGGGTTTCCCCGCCACAAAGCTAGTTATTTACCTCTAGAAACCACCCTTTTCATGCAATGGTCATGAAATTACTGCAAAATAGCACGATCGTTCTTTTTTGTTTTAATCCGTACTGACCATGTCTGACATCCACTTGCTGACGCCTCTAACCAAGCCTACCGCACGCCGTGCGCAAAGCGCTGGGGCGGGTGCGGGCAAAAGCGCTGCGCCGGGCACTGTGGCCAAGGGGCAGCACAAGGGCCAGCAGACCAAGGCCACGATTGTGGACGCCGCCTTGGGGCTGGCAACCCAGATTGGCCTGGAAGGCTTGAGCATCGGCGCAGTGGCCGAGGTCACCCAGATGAGCAAGTCGGGCGTGTTTGCGCACTTTGGCTCCCGCGAGGAGCTGCAAATATCGGTCGTGCGGGAGTACCATGCGCGCTTTGAAGACGAGGTGTTTTACCCCGCCTTGCAAGCCGCGCGTGGCCTACCGCGTGTGCGGGCGCTGTTTGCCAACTGGATGCAGCGCACCTCGGTAGAGATTGACTCGGGCTGCATCTACATCAGCGGCGCGGTGGAGTTTGA
>JAYVDN010000145.1:0-2218 GCA_043749385.1 Polaromonas sp. | reverse complement strand
AAAAGCTTTCTATTTCGACTTTTAGTTTTAAGGAAATTTCCACAGCTTCGGCAGTCAATATAGTTTTCATGTTTACTTTCCTAGTTTATTCACATTTTTTAAAAAATCAGCTGGGAGCTGATATTGCGTGCCACCTCCGGGTCCGCCCACACCAGGGTATTTGCCAGTTGCAAA
This sequence comes from Polaromonas sp., assembly GCA_043749385.1. Classification (GTDB taxonomy): domain Bacteria; phylum Pseudomonadota; class Gammaproteobacteria; order Burkholderiales; family Burkholderiaceae_C; genus JAAFIP01. The sequence continues at coordinate 2,044 of JAYVDN010000145.1, read as the reverse complement.
CTCACCCGCTGTGCTACGCACGACCTCAAAAGGTTCTTTGACGGTGAATATTTCCACATGTCTACCTGCTCCATCTATAGCTAATAAATCAGGACCCGTGCCCGGGGTGGTGGCGTAATTACCCGGTTGCCCACCATCGCGAACATACATCCATACTTCATCACCTTTTTTCAACTGTATTATCTCAACGGGTTTTGAGGGGTCAGCTGAGCTGACGTGACTATCTGGATTTTTATAACCATTTTTTTCAAGCCACGCTTTATGTTCTGCCGGGCTTAATTTACGTGCTTTTTTCAATAAGACCGCAACCCCATCACTAACAGCTTTCTTAGCCGCATTAAGCGTTTTAGCCGCTGCATCACCAGCCGCTTTACCCGCGATGCTTGCTGATTCACTTGCAGTTTTTCCCGCTCGAGCAGCTGCTTCGCTCGCTGATTTAAAAGCAGTCTTTGCGGCTTCTTTAGCTATGGGCAGCAATGCTCCAGCCGCCCCTATGACTGGCCCAACAAGTTTGCCTATGACATGGCCTTCAATTTCTAACACAACGCCATCTCTAACGCTAGCCGATTGTTGAAAGTGCCAAGTATCACCTCGCACAGGGTCTAGTCCACCTCGGGCTTTTTTCAAATACTCTTCCGCTGGCGAGCCTCGCTGTACGCCATCCCAGGCCCTCACTTCATGACGACCCGCATTTGGATTTGGCACCTTGAGAGTACAAATCTGCCCATAGCATCCGTTGCTGGTCGTGCTCAGCTTAGATTTGGCAATCACATCCAGCAGTCGTTCCTGCGTAATGGGCAGTTGGCCGGGTGGCGTATTGTTAGGTACGGATGACATACTGCTTCCTACCCTACCGCCACATTCATATCGACCTCATCACCATCGCGCGCCGTCAGTCGGTCTTCTATGATCACGGTTTGGCTGCCCTCCATCACCTTGACATGACCGTTATTGACGGCCACGCCCGACTTCAAGCCCTTGCCTGCATTGCCTTTCACGCCATCGATGATGCTGTCGACCAGCAGTATCTTTTCGTCGCGCGAGAACACTGATTTGCTGTAGTTACCCTCCTCGGGCACCAAGGTTTGCATGGGCTCAAAAGCCACTACGTATTTGCCGACTTGGCACATATCCGGGGTGACGGAGATGACGAAGAACTCTTCTTCGGCGTCGGCAATATGCGGTTCGGTGCTCATGCGCTGTCCTTGCTGGGTGGGGCGGTGGCTTGTGGATTAGCCTGCTCGGCTGTAACACGCTCAATCACGCTGGCATAGATCTGCTCATCGTGGCCCAGCGTGAGCCGCCAAGTGGCATGCAGTTGCTGCGCATCCAGATCAATATGCACTGTGTCTAGGCGCATCTGCCCTTTCAAGCGTTCGCCCTCTTCGTTCACGCTGTGGGCCACCAGCTTCCAGCCCGGCAGTTGCAGGCTGACGGTTTGCTTGTCTGTAAACACGCCTGCCAGCTCAATATGCTCGTCGCCTTGCAGGGCCCCTTTGATCATCTGATCTGCCGGGGCGCAGTTGAAGTAGCTGTTGTTAAAGTCTTTGGGGTAGTCGGCGTAGCCAAATTTATTGCTGTGAAAGTCTTTCATCCAAGCCGCGTCATAGCTGCCCTGGCGCTCTACCCGTGGGCTCCACCAGCGGGCTATTGGGCCCCAGCCTGCGGGTTGGTACTCTTTAAAGTCAATGTCGTCGCTATCGCTGATCTTGTCTGTCTCCCATTCGATCTGTGGGCCGGGGTAGGTCTGCTTGGGGTCATGGGTGGGGCTGCCTGTGGTCAACAATCTCTCCGTGGAGCCAAACAGGCCGTTGCCAGCGGGGTTGGCTGGGAAGGTTTCGGTGGCCAGGCTTGGGTCTTTGTCTGCCTCGGGGCCTTTTAGTTTTTTGAGCTGCTGGGGGTCTAGGTAATGGCCACCGTAAGCTAGCTCGTATTGCAGCAGTACCTGGGTGGTGGGCGTAGGTTTGCTTAAGCGCCAGACGTCTTTGCTTTTATGGCTCCACTGGCGCGGGCCGGTGAACTTCAGGGTTTTGTTGATGAGCAG
>JAYVDN010000144.1:0-9994 GCA_043749385.1 Polaromonas sp. | reverse complement strand
CCGGCTTGCAGCTTATCGCGTGCGGCCAGGGCGTCTTCCAGATTGTCGGCGGTGTAGCAACCCGTCAGCCAGTTGGCCAGCAAGGCTTTTTGGCCCGCGTCGTTCAGGCGCAGTAGCTCGGCCAGCTTGGGCAATGCGCCCGCCTTCTCAGGCAGGCCCGCCTGTGGTGCGGTGTAGAAGGCTAATTTTGCGGGCGGTGCATCCGTACCAAAGGCGCGCACCATCTCCAGCTTGGACACCTCCAGGCTGGAGAGGCGCTCGCGCAGGGCGGCTTCCAGCGCGTTTTCCCAGCCTTGCTCGATGTGGATCTTGCTCCACAGGCCTTGCAGGCCATCCAAGCCGTGCTTGGCCAGCCAGGGCTTGAGTTTGCCATCGGTTTTGACTTTTTCTTGCAGGGCTTTGAGGGCTTCCATGCGGGCTGACAAATCGGCCTGCTTGCTGGATTCTGCGTTGACGGCCTGCTGTTTATGGCGGCGGTCTTCGTCCAGCAAAGGCACGCTGTCTTGCAGCTCATGCAGGCGCGCCTCGGCGATGTCTTTGGTCTCAGTGGCTTCGCCAGACTGGGCTTGCAAATTCAGCAAACGCTGCTCGTCGGGCGAGGCCAGTGCATTTTTGTCGGCAGCCAGGCGTTCGCGGCGCAGCGTCAACGCGCGGCTTTGCTCGTCGATGTTGCGTTGGTCCGCCGCCAGCACCTGAATTTGCTGCTGAACGCTGCTCACACTGCTGCGCTGCTCGTTGGCCTTGGTTTGCGCCACTCGCAGCGCGTCTTCCAGCTCGGGCAGGCGTTCGCCCTGCTCTTCGGCTTGGGCATGCAAGAGCTGGGATTTTTCCTCGCTGTCCATGGCCTGGGCGGCCAGGGTTTCTATCTCGGCGCTGGCGTCGTCTTTGCGCGTGGCCCACTGGGTCACTTGCTCTTTAAGCTGCACCAGGCGCTGCTCTACACGTTGGCGGCCTTCGACCACAAAGCGAATCTCAGCCTCTAAACGGCCCACTTCGGCGCTGGCCTCGTAAAGCAAGCCTTGGTGCTGGTTCACATGGTCGCCCGCCGCGTAGTGCGCCTGGCGAATGGTCTCCAGCTCGCTTTCAATATGCCGCACATCGGCCACGCGGCTTTCCAGGTCGTTGACGGCTTTCTCAGCCTCGGTTTTGATACGGGTTTGCTCGGTCTCGGACTCGCTGCGCTTAAGAAACCACAGCTGCTGCTGCTTGAGCGTCACGTCCGCATGCAGGGCATTGTATTTTTGCGCCACCTCGGCCTGCTTTTCCAGCTTCTCCAGGTTGGCGTTCAGCTCGCGCAAAATGTCGTCTACGCGGGTCAGGTTCTCGCGGGTATCAGATAGGCGGTTCTCGGTTTCCCGGCGGCGCTCTTTGTACTTGGACACGCCGGCGGCTTCTTCCAAAAACAAACGCAGCTCTTCGGGTTTGCTTTCAATAATCCGGCTGATGGTGCCCTGGCCGATGATGGCGTAGGCGCGCGGGCCGAGACCCGTGCCTAGGAAAACGTCTTGCACATCGCGCCTGCGCACGGGCTGGTTGTTGATGTAGTAGCTGCTGGTGCCGTCGCGGGTCAGCACACGCTTGACGGCAATCTCCAAAAACTGCGACCACTGGCCACCGGCTCGGTGGTCGGCATTGTCAAACACCAGCTCGACGCTGGAGCGTGATGCGGCTTTGCGGGTGGTGGTACCGTTAAAAATCACGTCCTGCATCGACTCGCCACGCAGCTCGCTGGCGCGGCTTTCACCCAAAACCCAGCGCACCGCGTCCATGATATTGGACTTGCCGCAGCCATTCGGGCCGACCACGCCCACCAACTGGCCTGGCAACATGAAGTTGGTCGGCTCCGCGAATGATTTGAACCCTGCTAATTTGATGGAATTGAGACGCACGAAAACCCTGCCAATATCAGTCACGAAAACCAGTGACGAAGCCGCTGTCAGACCAGCGGAAAAGTCCCTAATGTTACCCGAGGCTTCAGCGGCTCCATCCAGTTTTGAGTTCCTGGAGCTGTGTACAGCGGTAAAACACGCATTTTCCACCCTGAAAACAGGCCCCAAAATCGGTAAATTTGCGGCTTCGAGTCCATTTGCAGGCTTGCAGTGCCTCCAAAACGTCGAAAAACGGCGATTTTGACTTATTTTTTAGATGCCAATGGGGCTGCAGGCCAATAGAATATCTCGGGAGCAGCTACGTAATACATAGCACTCATTTTTCGTTAAGAGCGTGCTGCTGTGGCTGTATTGGCAAGCTACCCGATCCGCCAGCGCTGCAAAGCGGCAAGGTACGTAAGCCGGGCGTTGGGGCGCAACGGCTTGATGAATCTGCAAAAAATCAGCTGTTCAATCCCAAGCGACCCATCCACTCAGCCAAGGCGCGCTCGTTGTCGGTGCCTTGGGCATAGATCTCGCGCATGGCTGCGTGGGCCTCGGGGCGGTGTTGGTTAACCTTGAGTTTGCACTCCATTTTGTCCACCGTCAGCTCAAACGCCACTATGCCGGCCAGCATTTTGTGCTGAAAGTCTTCACCCAATTCACGCCACTGCTGGGCATACGGCGGCTCGTGATCGCCAATGAGTTTTTTCAACAGCGCGTCTTTGGCGGCAGGCTCGTCGATGATGCGCGCCGTCACCACGCAATGCACTGCCAGATAGTTCCAAGTAGGTACGCGCGCCAGGTCGGGGTAGACCTTGGGCGACATGTAGGCGTGCGGGCCCATGAAGGTGGCTACGGCCTGGGGCCTGGCCTGCAGGTACTTCCAATGGGGGTTGGGCCTGGCGCAGTGGCCCAAGAGCGTCCAACTGCTTTGCGCATCGCCCTGCTCTATCAAATGCAGGGGCAGGTGGGTGACAAAGGGCAGGCCGTCGTCGTCGTTGGAGATCAAGGATGCAAAGGCATATTCGCGCACCAAGTTGGCAGCATCCGTACGATTTTTAGCGTTGAACTGGGGTGGCAGGTACACTTTTTCTCCCTACACCAGCACTGAACTGACGCCCGAGCCTTCGGCCACCCGGCCCATCACAATTTCGACCAGGCGGGCCGGATCATCGCTGGCTTTGTCGGGTGTCAAACGCAGACCCGCGCTGGTGATTTCCAGTTTTTGGGTAAAGGTGATACCCATCATGGGCTTGGAGCCGGGTTCTTGCAAGAAGCTGGCTATTTGCTCGCGCAACAGGGTTTTGTCGCGCGCCGCAAACATGGCGCAAGCGCGCCCGCCCGGCATCCGGCACAGCACTGCGTTGCTGGGCAAGCGCTGGCGAATAAACTGCGAGATCAGCATGGCCTGTACGTCTTGCGCGCCCTCGCCCTCGCCCAGCTTGAAGTCCGCCACGTTATGAATCTGCATGCCGCACAGGGCCGCATACACCTGGCCGGTGGCTACATCGCGCAGGGTGCGCCGGATCAGCTCTTCAAACCCGCGCTCGCTCCAGGTGCCCGTAGCGGGGTCGAGCAGCAGCTTGCGTTGCACGCGACTGGACTCGACCAGCAGCGTTTTTTGGTTATCCGTCATGGCGATCACGCGCAGCTCTGACTCCACCATGTTGGCCAAGTCGGCCATGGTCTCCAGGTCTTCCGGCGCGTAGGTGCGCGGCATCGTATCCATCACGCACAAAGCGCCCACCCGCAAACCAGGCGCCAGTTCCAGCGGCCAGCCGCAATACGAACGGATATAGGGCGGGCCGATCACCACGGGGTTGTTCGCAAAGCGAGGGTCCAATTGCGTGTCCTTCACCTGAAACACATCAGTGCCCACGATGGCGTGGCTGCAAAACGAGATACTGCGCGCCACCTCTGGCGTGGCCAGACCCTGGATGGAGCGAAACCATTGCACATCGTCCTCCACAATGGAGATCATCGCCATGGGCACATGCAGCATGCGCTGGGCCATGCGGGTGATGCGGTCAAAGCGCTCCTCACGCGGTACGAAGGCGCACATGGCAGCGCGCAACGCGGCGATGCGTTCGTCTTCGTTATCCGGAATGGCGGCGATTTGGTAGTCCATGGGGCATTGGGGCGACAAGCAGAGGGGCTGCCAGCGCACTCTTAGGGCAGGCAGCGGTCTTGAGCATAACCGATAGCTACGGGCACGGCAGGCTGTGCTGGAGTAAACCGCCGGGAAGCCGCACCTGGGACTGTGCTAAATTTCACGCCTAAAAGTAATTAGGTGACAACATGCCCCTATCCCCCGCCTCTCTGGCCACAGCGCGCGCCAGCCTGCTTGCGCGCCTACAGCAACCCGGCCTGATCAGCGCCCCTGGGGTGTTTGACATGGTCTCGCTGCGCCTGGCGGACCGTATGGGCTTTGATGCGCTGTACATGACGGGCTACGGCACCGTGGCCTCGCATACCGGCCTGCCCGATGCAGGCCTGGCCACCTACAGCGACATGGTGGGCCGCGTGAGCGCTATGGTAAGCATGGCCCGCACGCCGCTCATTGCGGACGGCGACACCGGCTACGGCGGCCTGCTTAATGTGCGCCATACGGTACGCGGCTACGAGGCGGCGGGCGCAGCCGCCATTCAACTGGAAGACCAGGAGTTTCCTAAAAAATGCGGCCATACGCCGGGGCGTCGCGTGATCCCCATGGAGGACATGGCGCAAAAAATTCGTGTGGCGGCAGACTCGCGCGCCAGCAAAGACTTTCTCATCATCGCCCGCACTGATGCACGCACCACGCTGGGGCTGGACGACGCCCTGCGCCGCGCCGAGGCCTATGCCAAGGCAGGGGCGGATATTTTGTTTGTCGAATCTCCAGAGTCAGAAGAAGAAATGCGCCGTATTGGCCAGGCCTTTGACCTGCCCTTGATCGCCAATATGGTGGAGAAAGGCCGCACCCCCGTGCTCACGCGCGCCGAGCTGGAGTCGATTGGCTACAAGATCGCCATCTTCCCAGTGACCGCCCTGCTGTCTGCCGTGCAGGCCATGCAAAACGTGTATACCCAGCTCAAGCACTCCGGCTCGTCTGCTGGCAGCACGCAGCCTTTGTATAACTTTGCGGATTTGACGCAGCTGATGGGCTTTGAAGATGTATGGGCGTTTGACAAGCGCTATGCACAGGCGGATTAACCCTTCACCATCATTACCCGTTAATTGCCAACGCACTTACCGCCAACACACGCCATGAAAACTCCTTCACCCCGCGTCACAAACTCCCCCACAGCCATGCACCCCACCTCCCCACGCCGCCATGTACTCGCCCTGGTCATCGCCACCTTTGCCGCCCTGCCCGGCATGGCCGCTGCACCAAGCACCTACCCCAGCAAACCCATCCGCCTGGTGGTGCCCTTCACTCCCGGCGGCGTAACAGACACCAGCGGCCGCTTGATCGCCGAGCAGCTTTCCAGGCGCTTGGGACAGCAAGTGATCGTGGACAACAAACCCGGTGCCTCGGGCAATATCGGCACCCAGCAAGTAGCGGCAGCAGAGCCCGATGGCTACACCCTGCTACTGGGCTTTGACGGCACGCTCACCATCAACCCGCATGTGTTTGACAAAGTGCCCTTTAACGCCACGCGCGACTTTGCACCTGTTGGCAAAATTGGCGATGCGGTGTTGATTTTGGTGGCCCACCCCGGCGTCGCCGCCAAAACGTTGCCAGAGGTCATTGCCCTTTCCAAAACGCAAACCGGTGGCCTGTCTTACGGCACCTCGGGCACGGGCGGTACACCGCATATCGCAGGCGAGCTGCTCAAGCAGCGCACCGGGGCCAACCTGGTGCATGTACCCTACAAAGGCGGCGGCCAGGCACTCACCGACGTGCTGGGCGGCAACATCCCTTTGGTGTATACCGCAGTAGCCGGTGCCCAAGCCCATGTGAAATCGGGCAAGCTGCATGCCTTGGCCGTGTCCAGCGCGCAGCGCTCCAAATCACTGCCCGATGTGCCGACCTTTATCGAAGCAGGCATTAGCGACTTTGACATCAACTCCTGGGTCGGCCTGCTAGCCCCCGCCAAAACGCCCAAAGGCATACTGGAGCGCCTGACGACGGAACTCAACGCCGTGCTGAACGACCCACAAAACCGCGACAAACTCAACCTGATGGGCATCAACGCCCAGCCCGGCAGCGCCGAGGCCTTTGGTGATGAGATCAAGCGCGACCTGGCGCGCTATGGGCAAGTGGTGAAGGCGGCGGGGATCAAGGCGGAATAAGCTGAAAGAAGAAACTTTAGCTAGTGGCCACCATGCAAAAAGCTCCCAGCTTGTTACCGTCCAGATCGCGGAAGTACGCACCGTAAAAGCTGCCGCCCCGCAGCCCCGGCGCGCCCTCGTCTTTGCCGCCCAAGGCCATGGCTTTGGCGTGGATGGCATTGACCTGCTCCGGCTTTTCTAAACCCAGTGCCACCATATTGCCATTGCCTGGCGTGGCATCCTGGCCATCAAACGGCTTCATCACCGAAAACATCGGCTTGTCAAACGCCGTGCCCCAGCCAATGCCGCGATCAAGCTGCATCATTTGCTTGATGCCAACGACCGCAAACAAATCATCGTAAAACGCCGTAGCGCGGGCTAAATCGTTAGTACCTACGGTGGTGTAGCCGATCATGGTGAACTCCTTTGGGTGGTGGGTAAGTTTGTGAATTTACCCGATTATCATTATCTTGGCTGCGTCAGCATTCGCCCTGTCTAAAAGCTGGCGGTGCGCAGCAGTTTCGGCCTGGGGCACTGGACGATAGGCAACTGTGCCGATATCGCCAGCAAGGTAATTTGACTGCATTTATAGTTTGATATATATTAGCATGTATCGTCACCCCAATCATCCAGGAGGTAGCCCATGAGCTCCATGGTTTTAACCCAAGTTTACCTAGAGACCGCGCAAAAACAAGCGCTGACCAGTCAGGCCAAAAAATCGGGCCGCAAAGTCTCCGAGATCATGCGCGATGCCGTAGACGCAGCCATTGCAGGCGTGACTTTGGACGACCTGAAAATGCTCGACGAAGGCACCAAACGCGCGCGGGGGGATATTAACGCCATGTTGGCCCAACTCAAAGAAAACACCAGCGAGCACACCGCCTTCATGCGCGACATCGCCAAGCTGCAAAAAGCTGCTGCTGCGATGGACAAAAAGGAGCATGCATGAGCGTGCTTACAGACGTAATGGACCGCTTGACCGATATCTCGTCCTTGCGCACACAGGTGACCGAACTCATCCAGCAACAGCGCGAAATGCGCAGCATCATGCTGACGCAGCAGCGTGAGCTGGCTGAGGTGCGTGGACAATTGAAGGCGTTGATTCAAATGCAAAGTGCGGTGAGCAGAAAATAGTCTGACTCGGCCCATTGGGCATGCCCATGCGGTTCAAATTTCACTAGCCCGTCGGTTTTCAAAGAAGAAGCACGCAGGCAACATAGCCGCAGCAACAGGCTCCACGTCTTGGGGCAGACACGCCACATGCGAGGAAGCTCTCACGCCATTGGCGCGGGATGAAAACTATGATGTCAATCTCTTTGCGCGCATCTCGCGCCGACAATCCAAAACGCCCAGCCTGCGACAATAGGTTGTAGATGCTGGCCGTGCGACCGTAATTGCCCACAGTCAACGCCAAGTCGCGGCGCGCCAAATCAGGCGTCGCAAACTCCACGCGCGGCCTATTGAAACGGTCGTCTTGAGACGGAAACTTGCCCAGCCACCCACACTGCGCATCTTCTATCGTCGCCTTGGGGTGTGCGCCGGCCATGCTGGTGCCAGGACCAAGATGTTCAAGCAGATGCGCAGCCACTGGCTGCCACTCACACCACTGGAACTTTGCATGCTGCGCCTGCTGCTCAGCCAGCCTGGTCGTGTCGGGTCAGGTATTTTCACGCGCGCAATTGCGGGGCAGCGCACACGCAGACCTGCGCCATGTCAGTGACCGCGCTATCGACAGCCACATCAAAAATGTGCGTCAAAAAATCGAGATGGTGGAGCCGGGCTGCGAATGTATCGCTTCCGTGTACGGTGTGGGCTATCGCTTCGGCACGCCAGTGGGAGCAACGGCTCGCTAGAACATGGAGTTGCTATTGGCAGACTCGTTGGGCATGACTTGCAATACATCCCAATGCTCCACAATCTTGCCGCTCTCATCGAAGCGAAAGATGTCAATGCCTGCCCAATCCTTCTCCTTGTCGGTGGGCCACTCCTGGTGGCAATGAAGCACGACATGGTCCCCTTCTGCAATCGAGCGCTTGAAGTGCACGCGCTTGCCTGGGTATTCTTTAGCCATACGCTCGAAGTATTCGACGAAGGCTTGCTTTCCATTCGCGACGTGCGGATTATGCTGAATGTAAGTGTCACCAACATAGCGCTCCGTCGCTTCCGCTGGCTTACATTGATTGAACATGAGGTCGTAAAACGCCATCGCGTTTTGCCTGTTTCGCTCCAGAGTATCAACCATGTGAAAACCTCCAATCGTCATCAGTGCATGCAATGACCGAATATCACCGCTGACAACGAGCAGATATTAACTCCTGCCGCGTCTGCAAGCGCCATTTTTCCGGAAGGGTGCGATGGAATTAGGGACTCATTGCCCAGCGCCGTCCCGCATGGCTTGCATCATTGCTTGAGAGCCTGCTCCAGCTGCGCCTTGTTCATGCCAGAGCGGCCATTGATTCCACGCTGCTTTGCCTCATTGCGAAGTTGCACCACGGTACGGCCACCAGCGCCCTGGTGTGACCTGAGTCCGCCACGCCGGCTTGCCGACATGTCGTTGACAGATGACGCGCTTGCGCTCTCCGATTCACCATGCTGCGCGCGCTCTTTGTTGACTGTACGGGCGGCGATTTCTTCAGCCAGCGGCTCGCTATCGCCCCGTGCCAGCACGCTATCTTTGATGTGCTGGTATTGACGCTTGCGCTTGGCGCTCCATTCGGTAGAGGGCATGGTCGTTCCTTTAATAAGCCCCAGTGCACCACACCGCTGCGCGTCGCGTCTGTGCGGTGGCGTACAGATGTACTGTTTGTAGTGCGGTCAGTTGCCGCGCGCCAAGTGCAGCCAAATTTCATTGCGCCGCAAAAACCACGGCGTGAAAGGCGCGTTGTACCGCGAGTACACGGCTTCTCCTGCCCATATGAGGTTGGCTGCGCGCATAGCTGCCTGCAGCTTTGCCAGATGGTCGTCGTCATTGGACCGCGACCAGAAGCCCGAGTAGCGAATCACCGCCACTTGGGCAGGAGGGATCTCGCGTAGTTGAACGCGCGCGTCCAGTGGCTCTGGCGCGTTAGCCAGCGTCACGCCTTTGGGCAAAACGAACTGCACCAAAAATCCACCGGGCGCAGTGGTCTGGGTAACAGGCGCGGTCATCTCCAGTTTGGTGGGCACCACCGCTTGCGTGACCGGGGCAGTCATCTCAAACTTGCGCTCACCCTTGTTTTTACCAAAGATGTACCCCGACAAGATGGGGAAGGCCTGGCTGCCTGCTTTGTCGGCTGGGCCCGGTACCACCGTTTCAGCCACCGTATAAGCGGCATACTGGCGAACTTCGAAATCCGCAAGCGATTGAACGACTTGGTACTCAGGCTCTGGGGTTGCGTGGCTTGGCATAGCAAAAGTTGTACTTAAAACCGTAGCGAACAGGGCCTTGCCGAACGCAAAGCTTAGTGAGGAAAGCTTGGGCATGGGCGGTTCCTTTGATTCATTTAAAAACCCTCAGCAAGTCTCTCACGATGGGCTTGCTGCGTCTGTCTGATACCGCACAGACCGCTGCAAGCGCCTCTCACCTCAAACCGTCCCAGTACCGGTCTGCCCCAACTTGGCAGTATCAATTAAATTCGAATGTCCGCCACTCCCACTCGATTGTCAATGAAAAGCCTACGATACCGTCGCATTTACCGTCAAGGTATAACTCAGCTCTGATACAGTGCCACGTCTGGACTCAATGACCAGCGTACTGGTTTGCACATGTTTAAATGAGACACTTTAAAACTTACCTCTTGTACGACAGAAGATGAAGTGAACTTCGCCTCAATCCAAGGGATTAGATATCGAATCAAACTGAGCCAACCTAAGCTTGACGCCTGAAGATC
>JAYVDN010000143.1:0-3176 GCA_043749385.1 Polaromonas sp. | reverse complement strand
TCTCGCCCATGGCGTTGACCAGGCCAGCCATCCACTCGGCATCGGTGGCTTCGATGCCAATGCGGCCCTTCCACTTCGGATCCAAAAACCCCTCGTAGTGTTTGGGCAGCTCATCGGCTTTGACTTTTTGGGTGTTGTAGGCGACCACAAAAAAGTTAATGCGGCTGGGCATCCACTGGCGGTGCTTGGGGATCATGGCGCTGGGCAGGTCTGCGGTATGCGGGCTGTAGAACTCGGACAGCATGCGTTCGCGCGCCAGGATCTCCATCTCGGGGCCATTGGTCTCTATGACGTCGGCTGTATGGCGGCGCGCACGCCCTTCGGTCACCACGCGCTGCAAAATGCCTTCGCTCAAACCTCGCCAAATCTCTACCTTGATGCCGTATTTTTTTTCAAACTCTTTCATGAGGGGCGTGGACTCGGTCGGTGCCATCGAGGTGTAGAGTGAGACCATGCCTTCTTTGCGGGCGCGCTCTAACAACCAGGCCTCGCGGTCTGCGCCTTTGCGCATGAAGATGCCTTCGTGTGGACTGGCCGTGGCTGGGCTTTGCGCGAAGGCAGGTTTCGGTAAAGCCAAGGCCAAACTACTGGCGGCCAACACCGTGCGCCGGGTGAAAGACTTCAAAGGCTGGGTGAGTGATTGCGTTAGGGGATGCATGCTGTGCTCTTCCATTTAAGCAGTAGGTTTAGCCAACGCAGCCAGCACCCGTGCAGGCGTGAGTGGCGCGCGGCGCAGGCGCACGCCCGTGGCATCAAAAAATGCATTGGCCAGCGCGGCGGGCACTACGCGGCAGGTCGCCTCGCCTGCGCCCGTAGGTGGCAACTCGGGGCGGTTGATCAGCACCACGTCAATCGTCTCGGGTGCGTCTTGCAAACTCAAGATGGGGTAGCTGTTCCAGTCCACGCTGTTGACCTTACTGGGTTCAAACTGCACTTCTTCAAACAGCACGCGCGACAGGGCCTGCACCAGGCCGCCTTCAATCGTATAGCGCAGGCCTTGCGGGTTGACCACCAGGCCGCAATCATGGGCCACGGTAAATTTGCGCGCCCAGATGCGGCCGGTTTTGCGCTCGACCTCTATCTCGGCCACCACCGCCACACGCGTGCCCGCGCGCTGCGCATACGCGATGCCGCGCCCCTTGAGCACATCACCCGTGCGCGCTTGCGTGGATGACACGCGCGGCTGCCAGGCGGACTTTTGCGCGGCGGCTTTGAGTAGTGCATGGTCACGCGTGTCTTTGAGGTAGTTCAAACGGAAAGCAATCGGATCTTGCCCCGTACTAAACGCCAGTTCGTCGATAAATTGTTCGCTGGCAAAGTGGATTTGCAGGCCCACCGGGTCGCGCATATGCGAGGTGCGTAGCGGCGATGCGCTGGCGATCAAGTCAGGCACTACCTCCCAGCCCAGCAGCTTGTTGTCAAAGCCATAGCTTTCTGACGGCACGCCAAAGCCTACGCCCGCTTTGGGCGGCAAGCCCATCTCCATGCCCACCAGGCTGTCGCGCGGGTCAGACTCATTGCTCTCTATCGTGGCACGCGAAAAACCGCGCGAAATAAATTCGTAGCCTACCACTTTGCCCGAAGCATCCAGCGCGGCGCGCGCGCGGTGTACGGATGCTGGGGCCTTGGGGTCCCAGGCGGTGCCGTCGTGGCGCATGCCTTGCACCCGCACCGGTCTGCCCGTGAGTTTGGACAACATGGCGGCATCCATAGCCGCGTCGCCTGCGTCGTTGCGGCCATACGAGCCGGGGCCGATTACCCAAATGCCATGCACTTTGTCTTGCGGCAAACCCAAGAGCTTGGCCACACCGTCGCGTGCGTAATGCGGCTTTTGCGAGCCTGTCCACAGTGTGGCGCGGTCGGCCTTGGCATCCACAATGGCGCAGGCAGGGCCCATACTGGCATGGGACTGGAAGGGCCATTCGTACTCGGCCTGCACCACGCGGGCAGGGCTTGCAAAGGCGGCGGTGATGTCCCCGTTTTTCTCCGACTCGTCGCGTTTGACAGTGGGTGCTTTGCGGATAAAGTCGTGCACCGTGTTGTGCGAGGGCAAAGGGTTTTTGGGTGCTGACCACTGCACTTGCAGCAGGCGCGCGGCTTGCACTGCATCCCATTCTTTCTCGGCCACAACGGCGAGAAAGTTTTTCTCTTGCACTACCTTGGCACCTTTGATCGAACTGATCGAGCTGGCATCCACCTTCTCAGGCACGCAGCCCGCCAAGGGCGTGCGGATGACGCGCGCATGCAGCATGCCGGGCACCTTGATGTCGGTGATAAAGGTGTCGCTGCCAAACACTTTGCGTGCCACATCTTTGCGGGGGAAGGCTTTGCCCACCACTTTGTACTCAGACTGCGCTTTCGGTTTGGCCAGGCCTTTGACATCCAAGCTGTTGCCGATTTGCTTGTTCCACTCAAGCTGGTTGTTGAAGTATTTGCCGCCAATCAGTTCGGCGTAGCTCACGCGTTTGCTGGCATTGTCCTTGGATGTGATGATGCCGTTAGCTACTGACAGACTTTGCGCTGACACGCCCAGCTGCTTGGAGGCCATGTCCACCAAAAGCGCACGGGCCTGCGCCGCTGCATTGCGCAGCGGCTTGGCTCCTGCCTGAATGCCTAGCGCGCTGGACGCGCCCCCTTGGTTGAGCGAGGTGGCGGTGTCACCCATGTGGATGCTGACCTGTTCATAGGCGACATCCAGCTCGTCGGCGATGATTTGGCCGATGGCCGCTTCTAAACTCTGGCCCAGATCGACCTTGCCATAGAAGGCGGTGACTTTGCCGTCGGGCGCGATGGCGACCCAGGAGTCCAGCTCGGAGGCTGTCAAGGGCGGCTTGCTGGAAGAGGCAGTTTGCGCCTGTGCAGAACCCGCCAACCAAGGCATGGATGCGGACACGACCAGCGCCCCGGAAGATTGGAAGAAAGCGCGACGGTCTTGCGAAAGGATGTGAGTCATGGTGCTGCCCCTTACGCCATCTGCGCCTGTGCACGCTTGATAGCGCGCAGGATGGACACATGGGTACCGCAGCGGCACTTTAAATCTTTGAGTGCTTCGCGCAACTCTGCGTCGTTGGCTTTGGGGTTGGTTTTTAAGAATGCAGCAGCAGTCATTAACCAACCGTTAATGCAGTAACCGCACTGCGGCACTTGCTCATCGACAAACGCGGTTTGCAATGGGT
>JAYVDN010000142.1:0-1688 GCA_043749385.1 Polaromonas sp. | reverse complement strand
ACCGCAAGACCATGGACGGCGACAAAGAGTTTGAAGTATTGGCATCCAAGCTATTGGGCTTGGGCGCAGGCACAGCGGCAAGCGCCGCAGGTAAGGCACTATGAACACCGCAACGACAACTATCAGCAATAAAGCTACCTCCGCCACCATCACGCTGGGTGAAGGCTACTTCGCCAAGCGCAGCGTGTTGGACTGGGCCTTTGCCCTGTTTGCCACGCTCGGCGCTGCGTTTGCGCTGTCGCGCTACAGCGCGGCGATGGATTTTTACGATAAATCTATCCTTGTGGGCTTGGTGCCTGCCGTCATTTGGCTAGGCTGGTTTTGGCGGCCGCTGCGTAATTTGATGTTGGTGGTCACTGCCTTTTCGCTCTTGGGTGTGGCATCGTACCAGGGTAACCTGGCGCGGGCCGAGACGGTGTTCTGGCTCAAATATTTCCTGTCCAGCCAGTCGGCTATCTTGTGGATGAGCGTGCTGTTTTTCATGAGCACAGTGTTTTACTGGCTGGGTGTGTTTGCCACCACGCAAAGCAATGCCATGGAGTCCCTTGGCAGCAAAATAGCCTGGGCCGCAGTGTCGATGGCGCTCATTGGCACCATGGTGCGTTGGTACTAGAGTTATTTGCTCGGGCCCGATATTGGCCATATTCCGGTCAGCAATCTGTACGAAGTGTTCGTGCTGTTCTGCTGGTTGACGACCACGTTTTATCTGTATTTTGAAGCGCAGTACAAAACCAAGTCACTCGGCGCCATGGTGATGCTGGTAGTTAGCGCCGCCGTAGGCTTTTTGCTGTGGTACACCTTGGTGCGCCAAGCCCATGAGATCCAGCCCCTGGTGCCTGCGCTGAAAAGCTGGTGGATGAAGCTGCATGTACCGGCCAACTTTATCGGTTACGGCACATTCGCGTTGTCGGCCATGGTGGCGTTTGGTTACCTGATCAAGCAGCAGGCGAACGAGACACGCTGGTACAAGCTCACGCCCATGTGGCTGCTGGGCATCGTGCTGTGCTTTTTGCCGATTGTGTTTCGCCAGTCGGCCGCGTCGGGTGCCAATGGCACGAACTACTGGTTGGGCTACTCGGCTATTTCAGCCCTTATCGTAGGCGGTATTTTATTGGGTCGCAAACGGATTGCTGCGCGATTACCCAGCTTTGAGATTCTCGACGACATCATGTACAAAGCCATCGCGGTAGGCTTTGCATTCTTCACCATCGCCACCGTGCTGGGCGCGTTGTGGGCAGCCGAGGCTTGGGGTGGCTACTGGAGCTGGGACCCGAAAGAGACCTGGGCCCTCATTGTCTGGCTAAACTATGCCGCCTGGCTGCACATGCGCCTCATGAAGGGCCTGCGCGGCACCGTAGCGGCTTGGTGGGCGCTGGCGGGGCTGGCGGTGACTACGTTTGCATTTTTGGGCGTGAATATGTTTTTGAGTGGGTTGCACAGTTACGGTACTTTGTAGAAATACAGAAATCGGATACCGAATTTCCGGACGCAGAGGACGCAAAAGTTACGCAGAGGACGCAAAAGGAATATCAAGAAGAATGAGAAGAAGAGAGATTTAATTTTTGGTAGTGCCGGTTCAAATGGGGCAATTACTTGTTGGCTTTAATTTTGTATTTCTTTTTTTGCGTTCTTTGCGTAACTTTTGCGTCCTCTGCGTCCGGAAGTCCGACCCCGACACAACCCTCAGA
>JAYVDN010000141.1:0-16510 GCA_043749385.1 Polaromonas sp. | reverse complement strand
TCAAAAGGCTGGTGAATCCACGGGTTGGTGGGCAAAAAATCTACCGAATAGTCGGGTTTAAAACCTGACACGCCCTTGGTCCAGATGACGGCGGTGCGCAGCTCGGTGATGGGGGTGTAGTTGTTGCGCAGCATATCCACCACGGCTTTGAGGGTGTGCCCAGTGTCAGCCAAGTCGTCGACCAGCAGCACTTTGCCTGCAATCTCGCCTTTGGGCGTGGTGATGTAGCGGGCGATGTCCAAGTGGCCTTGCACCGTGCCTGCCTCGGCGCGGTAAGAGCTGGTGGACATGATGGCCAGGGGCTTGTTGAAGATGCGCGAGAGGATGTCGCCGGGGCGCATGCCGCCGCGTGCCAGGCACAGAATGGTGTCAAACTCCCAGCCGGACTGGTGCACTTTGATGGCCAGCTTTTCGGTGAGGTTGTGGTATTCGTCGTAGCTGACGTATAAGTGTTTGCCGTCTTCGGTGAGCATTTGGTTGTCTCGGGTTGGTGGGGTTATCGAGCGGAAGGGGGGGGGAGGTAACGCAAAAAACGCAAAAAGTGCGCAAAAAACGCAAGAAACCCAAAAAAAGAAAAATAGACTTTTTTAGCTATTTTGGGTTTTCATTTTTTGCGTTTTTGCGTTACCTGGAGAATTACCTAGAGATTTACATAAAGAGTTATCTAACAACTAGGCCAAAAATGGATGGTGCATCATGATGGTGTGGTCGCGGTCCGGGCTGGTGGAGACGATGTGAATGGGTACGCCGGTGACTTCTTCGATGCGCTTTAAGTATTTTTGCGCGTTGACGGGCAGCTTGGCGTAGTCCACCACGCCCACGCTGGAGCCGGTCCAACCGGGCATGGTTTCATAGATGGGTACGCAGCGCTCGATCTCTTCTGCGCCCATGGGCAGCAGGTCGATGGTCTCGCCGTCCAGGGTGTAGCCGGTGCATAGTTTGAGCTCCTGCAAGCCGTCCAGTACATCCAGCTTGGTGATGCACAGGCCGCTCAGGCCGTTGACCTGCGCGCTGCGCTTGAGCAGGGCCGCATCGAACCAGCCACAGCGGCGGTAGCGGCCAGTCACCACGCCGCGCTCTGCGCCTACGGTGCTCATGTGGTAGCCGGGCGTGCCTTCTTTTTGCCACTCTAGCTCGGTGGGGAAGGGGCCGCCGCCTACACGGGTGCAATAGGCTTTGGTGATGCCCAAAATATAGTGCAGCAAGCCCGGGCCCACGCCAGAACCGGCGGCGGCATTGCCTGCCACGCAGTTGCTGGAGGTGACGAAGGGGTAGGTGCCATGGTCAATGTCCAGCAAGGTGCCCTGCGCGCCCTCAAACAGCAGATTGCTACCGGCTTGGTGCGCGGCGTTCAGCTCGCGCGACACGTCGGCCATCATCGGGCGAATGACTTCTGCGCAGCGCATGGCATCGTCATACACAGGCTGGAACTCGACTGCCGGTGCACCCAGATAGGTGGTCAAAATGTGGTTGTGCAGCGCCAGCAACTCGCGCAGCTTGGTGGCAAAACGCTCGGGGTGCTTCAAGTCTTGCACGCGCAGCGCGCGGCGGGCAATTTTGTCTTCGTAGGCCGGGCCTACACCTTTGCCGGTGGTGCCAATTTTTTCTGCGCCACCTTGGCCGCGCTTGATTTCGCGCGCAATGTCCAACGCCGAGTGGAAAGGCAAAATCAGCGGGCAAGACTCGCTCACGCGCAGGCGCGAGCGCACTTCTACGCCAATGGCTTCCAGCCCGGCAATTTCTTTCAACAAGTGCGCCGCGTCCAGCACCACGCCGTTGCCGATGTAGCACTTGACCCCCGGGCGCATGATACCGCTGGGAATCAAATTGAGCGCGGTTTTGACACCGTTGATGACCAACGTATGGCCAGCATTGTGCCCGCCGTGAAAGCGCACTACGCCTTGGGCCGATTCGGTGAGCCAATCGACCAGCTTGCCTTTGCCTTCATCGCCCCACTGGGTGCCCACCACGACTACGTTGCGACCTTGGCCGACCACATTGCGCCCTGCGGCACTATTACCTGCTGTTGAAATCATCTTGTCCATACCGTTTGATTGAGAGAAGTCGAGCGGGGCTTGGTACCCGTATCACATTGCTTTCACTACCCATTGATGCGCAGCTTGAACCAGCTCGCGGTCACAGGTAAATTCTTGTACTTCGTGTTCGTGCCCAGGCAGCACGCACACCACCGTCTCCCCGCGAGCGCGCAGGCCTTGCACTGCTGCGCGAAGCTTCGGATCCTCGCCCCATGGCGCGCGGATAGCGGCCTTGAGTGCGCGCGTGGGCACAACACCCACCAGCTCTTTCACGTCCAGACTAAAGCCCGCCGCAGGGCGGTTGCGGCCGAACACCGAACCCACTTCGTCGTAGCGGCCGCCGCGCACCAGCGCGTCGGTAGCGCCCGGGGTGTACACAGCAAAGCGCACGCCCGTGTAGTAGGCGTAGCCGCGCGAGTCGGCAAGATCAAAACTGACTTTGACCTGCGGTTGCGCGGCTTGGATGCGGGCTGCCATTTGCTTCAAATTCAATAGCTGCTCCCGCATGTTTTTATTGGGCTGGAAGGCTTTTTCGGCTTCAACCAACACCTTATCGTCACCGTACAGGTGCACTAATATTGCCAAGCCATCGCGGCTGGCAGCGGGGAAGCCTGTCGTCAGCTCAGTCAAAGTGGCGGCATCTTTGGTTGCCAGTGCGGCGTGCACTTGCTCTAACTTGGCAGGGGTGGCGTTCACACCTGCGAGCAGGCTGCGTACCAAGCGGGCATCGGCGAGATCCACGGTGATGTCTTTCACTCCTGCGCGTTGCAGGCAGTCGATGGCCAGCAGCAGTACTTCCAGGTCAGCCTCAGCACCCGCATGGCCATACATCTCGGCGCCAAACTGCAAAGGCTCGCGGGTGGCGTGCGGTTTGGCTGGGGCAGTGTGCAGTACCGGGCCGCAGTAGCACAGGCGGGTCACGCCGCTGCGGTTGAGCAGGTGCGCATCAATACGGGCCACTTGGGGCGTAGTGTCAGCGCGCAGGCCCATAGTGCGGCCCGAGAGCTGGTCTACCAGCTTGAAGGTTTGCAGATCGAGCGCTTCACCCGTGCCCGTGAGCAGGGATTCGAGATACTCCAACTGCGGCGGCATGACCAGCTCATAGCCGTAGCTACGGGCAGTGTCCAACAGCTCGCGGCGCAGTTCTTCGATATGCCGCGCCTCTGAAGGCAAAACGTCGGCAATGTGATCGGGCAATACCCAGGCGGACATGGAAAATGGGCGCTAGGGAAAAGCGCAGGCTGTTAAAGGTAAGATTTTACCGGGCTTATGGCGGGGATTTGGCGCAGCAAGCAGCTTTTTGCAAGCGTTTTGCGCCACAGCCCGCAAGCACAAGGCAGCGGCCTAGCTGGCCAACCAGAGCAAAAACAAGCCGACCAGGATGCTGGCAATCCCGTAAAAGCGAATCTGCCCATCATGCAGTTTGAGCACCTGCTCAAACATACGCCGCCAAGCACCCGGTGAGATAAACGGCAGCAGACCTTCGATGACCAGAACCAAGGCGAGTGCAGCCCAAATATTGTTCATACAGGTCTCGCTCGGTGATCGATGTGGTGAGCCGGGTGTCTGGCGTGTCCATCACACCGTGAACGGGCCAGGCTTGGGTGAAACTACTTTTTAGCTGCAGCCGCAGCGCCAGGGCCGCCAGTGCGCATGGTTTTAAAGAACTCGGATGATGGATCGAGTACCATCACGTCGCTCTTTTTGCCAAAGCTGGCTTTGTAAGCGTCCAGGCTGCGGTAAAACTGGGCAAATTGAGGGTCGCGACCAAAGGCCTCTGCGTACAAAGCGGCGGCTTTGGCATCGCCATCGCCCTTGACTTTTTGCGCTTCGCGGTAGGCCTCGGCGATCAGCACTTCGCGCTGGCGGTCGGCGTCGGCGCGGATTTTTTCACCTTCGGCACCGCCAGTGGAGCGCAGCTCGTTGGCTACTTGCTGGCGCTCAGACTTCATGCGCTGGTAGACCGAATCTGCCACCGAGGCAGGAAAATCAACGCGCTTGATGCGCACGTCAACGATCTCAATACCAAAGGTTTTGGCGTCGTCGATCAAACGCTGCTGCACGCCTTGCATGATTTTGTCGCGGTCGGTGGAAAGCACATCTTTCACGGTGCGCTTGGTCACCTCAGAGTTCAGCGCATCTTGCACCACAGAGGTGAGTCGCGCCTCTGCGGTTTGGATATTCGTGCCGCCCGAGTTGTTACGGATAAACTGGCGCGCATCTGCAATGCGCCACTTCACCAGCCAATCGACCACCAGGTTTTTCTTCTCTGCCGTTTGGATCGAGCCGGTCTCTGGGCTGTCCAATGTAAGTACGCGGCGGTCCAGGAAGACCACGTTTTGGAACGGCTGGGGCAGCTTAAAGCGCAAGCCCGGTTCGGTGATCACTTCTTTGATCTGACCAAAGGAATACAGCACACCAAACTGGCGCTGGTCCACCACAAACAGGGTAGATGCCAAAACTGCCAGCGCTAGCAGCAGGGTGGAGATGATGAGTCCAAGTTTATTCATATTGTTTTCTCCCTATCAACGGCCATCGCGGTCGCGGGTGCGGCTGGCATCGCGTGATCGGGGATCGGGCACTGTGGGCAGCACCGGCGCTGCGGCGGCCGCTGCGGAGCTGGTAGCGCCGGGCACGGTAAGAATGTCTGCGCCTGGGTTGGATGACATTTGCATGATTTTGTCCAGCGGCAAGTACAAGAGGTTGTTACCTTGCTTGGAGTCCACCATCACTTTGGTTACGCCGCTGTAGATTTGCTGCATAGCATCGGTGTACATGCGGTCGCGAGTAACTTGTGGCGCTTTTTGGTATTCTGTATACACAGATTTAAAGCGCTGGGCATCGCCTTCAGCACGGGCTATTACGTTGGATTTGTAGCCGTCGGCTTCTTCTTTCAGGCGCGCCGCGGTACCTTTGGCGCGGGGCACTACATCGTTAGCATAGGCTTGGCCTTCGTTTTTCAGGCGGTCTCGGTCTTGGCCTGCTTTGAGGGCATCGTCAAATGCAGCCTGCACAGGTTCTGGCGGTTGCACGTTTTGAATGTTCACTGTCTGGATCAAAATGCCGGTCTTGTAACGGTCTAGCTGGGCCTGCACGCTTTTCACCACATCGCGCTGGATCGATTCGCGGTCTTTATTGAGCACCGTGTCCATCGTGCCTTTGCCCACCACTTCGCGAATGGCGGACTCGGCCGCTTTGGTGACCGCATCGTCTGGGCTGCGGTTTTGAAACAGGTAGTCAGCCGCGCTTTTCAGACGGTACTGGATGGTGAACTTGATGTCCACGATGTTTTCGTCTTGCGTGAGCATGGACGATTCCTTCAAGCCAGAGCCTGAGCTACTGGACCCACGGCCGATTTCTACCGAACGCAATTGCGTAAGCGCCACGGTTTCGTGCCGCTCAATGGGGTAAGGCATCCGCCAATTAAAACCCGCTTCACGCGTGCCTTTGAGCTCGCCAAAACGGGTGATCACGGCTTGCTGGCCTTCCTGCACAATGAAAAAACCCGTGCCGAGCCAAATCAGCACGGCGATAGCAGCGATCAGACCTATGCCGATGCCAGCAGACTTCATGTCCGGTTGAAAACCGCCGCCAGAGCCATTGCCGCCGCCGTTGCCGCCTTGGTTATGGCGATTCCAATCGGTGGGTTGGTTGTTGCCGGTAGGCTTTTTGCCACCGAACAAACCGTTGAGTTTTTTGTTGAAATCGCGCCACAGCTCGTCCAGATCAGGCGGGCCTTGGTTGGGGCCTTTGGAGCCGCCGCCCCCACTTCCGATGGGTCGTACATTGGAAGGCTCTGCGGGTGGCGTAGGTGCGGGCGCAGCAGGAGGTGCTGGTGGCTGCGGTGTGGCAGCGCCCGGCGCAGGTGCGCCCGACTCCCCGCCGGAGCTGGGCTTGTCATCGCTGCGACCCCATTTGCCATCGTTCAGATTAAACATGCCGCGCACACCGCGCGCAATGGCTGCGGGTAGCGTGCTTAAGCGGGAAGGTATAACAATGAGGTTCATGTGAGGGGTCGTCGTTTAACGCTATTTTAGGTGCGGCACTACGCGCATTGTGCCTAATACTCAGGGTGCATCCAAATTTGGTGCAAATTCTGCGTCGTCCAGTGGGGCTGCTAGCTCAGTTTCTGTTGCAAATTCGCCCTGCTCCAGCGCTGGCATCTCAGCTTTGACCACAGAGGCCCGCTCGGCCAGCAGTGCGCGCAGCGCTGGCAGGCCCAGGCCATCTCGCGCGCTGACAAATACACGTGCGTGCGAGATACCGTCCAGTTCATACATATCGCGCAGATGCAGGGGCCAGCGCTCTTTTTCAAGAGCATCGAGTTTGTTGAACACGAGCACTTGGGGCACTTTGTCGGCACCGATCTCTAGCAGCACCCGCTGCACCTCGCTGATTTGCTCGGTGAAGTTAGGGTTGGCGGCGTCGACCACATGCAGCAGCAAGTCGGCCTCAGCGGCTTCTTGCAAGGTGGCTTCAAAAGCGTCTATCAAACCATGCGGCAAGTCGCGGATGAACCCTACCGTGTCCGACAAGCTCACCGACTGCGTAGCATCGCCCAGATAGAGCGAACGCGTGGTGGTGTCCAGCGTGGCAAACAGTTGGTCTGCTACATACGCTTTGGCTTTGACCAAGCTGTTGAACAAGGTGGATTTACCTGCATTGGTATAGCCCACCAGGGATATGCCAAAGTGGTTACTGCGCCCACGCTGGCGGCGCTGGGTGCCACGCTGTTTTTTTACCTGCTCCAGCCGCGCCTTGGTACGTTTGATGGTCTCGCCAATCATGCGGCGGTCCAGCTCAATTTGCTTCTCGCCTGGCCCACCGCGTGCACCCACGGCGCCACGCTGGCGCTCCAGGTGCGTCCAGCGGCGCACCAAGCGGGTAGACAGGTATTGCAGGCGCGCCAGCTCGACTTGCAGTTTGCCTTCGTGGCTGCGCGCGCGCTGGGCGAAGATTTCTAGTATCAGCAGGGTACGGTCATTTACCGCCAAGCCGATGTGGCGCTCCAGATTGCGCTGCTGGGCAGGGCTGAGCGACTGGTCAAAAAGTATCTCGGTCGCGCCGCAAGCCTCGGCCAGCGCTTTGATTTCGTCGGCTTTACCGGTACCAATGAACAGCGCCGCGTCGGGTGCTTTGCGTTTGCAGGTAATGCGCTGTACCGGCGTGAGGCCTGCGGTTTGCGCCAGCAGGCCCAGCTCTTCCAGCTCAGCGTCAAAATTGGCAAGCCCTAAGTCAACGCCCACCAAAACGACCGAAGCGGTCGTTGGATCGTCACTGCGCAGGAGAGACTCCTGCAGGGGCATCTTCTTCGGTGTGCACGTTGGTAAATGCTACCGCACGACCGGGAACGATGGTGGAAATTGCATGCTTGTAGACCATTTGCGTCACCGTGTTGCGCAAGAGCACCACGTACTGGTCAAAGGATTCGATCTGTCCTTGCAGCTTGATACCGTTCACCAGATAGATCGACACGGGCACATGCTCGCGGCGTAGTTGGTTTAAGAACGGGTCTTGTAAAAGTTGGCCTTTGTTATTGCTCACGATATTCTCCGTGTTCAAGAGTGAGTTGATTAAAGTTAAATGGGACTCTCGAACATACCATAGACTTCTGCAAAAACCAAAAAGTTCAGCAAAGGCCTGTAGCTGTACGAGGTTTTTAGTCTTTGTCGGCGTAGGGGTTGCTGGACGACTTCATCTCTACACGCATCGGTGTGCCTGTGAGATCAAACGCTTTGCGGATCCGGCCTTCCAAATATCTTTTGTAGGAATCCGTAACACCCTCCAGCGAATTGCCGTGCACCACCACCACGGGCGGGTTCATGCCGCCTTGGTGGGCGTAGCGCGGCTTGGGGCGGAACATGCCCGAGCGCTGGGGCGCCTGGAACTGCACGGCCTCCATCAGCAAGCGGGTAAGCACTGGGGTAGACATCTTGCAAGTGGCTGACTTGTGCGCCTGCGCGATAGACTTCCACACCGGGGCCAAGCCCTGGCGCTTGGTGGCCGAAATCATGTGAATATTGGCGAACTTCAAGAAGCTCAAGCGCAGCTCAATAGACCGGTTGAGCAGCTCGCGCTGGTAGCTATCAACAGCGTCCCATTTGTTCACTGCCACCACCACGGCGCGGCCAGAATCGAGAATGTAGCCGGCGATGTGCGCGTCTTGGTCCGTCACCCCTTGCGTGGCGTCCAGCAGCAATAGCACGACGTTGGCCGACTCAATCGCTTGCAAGGTTTTCACCACTGAGAATTTTTCAATCGCTTCGAACACTTTGCCTTTGCGGCGAATGCCTGCGGTGTCGATCAGCTCAAACAGCACGCCATCGCGCTCAAAGGGCACGCTGATGGCATCACGCGTGGTGCCTGGCATGTCGAAGGCCACCAGGCGCTCTTCGCCCAGCCAAGTGTTGATCAAGGTGGATTTGCCGACGTTAGGGCGACCTGCGACGGCCAGCTTGATCGCGCCGGTGTCCACCACAGCCTCTTCTTCGGCGTCCAAATTCAGCGGTGCAAAAGCCAGGTCCAGCAGCTCTTTCATGCCCTGGCCATGGGAAGCAGAAATGGGCATCACATCGCCCAAACCGAGCGCGTAAAAGTCCGATACTTGGTGGCCTTCTTTCAGGCCTTCGGCTTTATTGGCCGCCAGCAAGGTGGGCTTGCCCAGCTTGCGCAGGTAGTTGGCAATGTCGTAGTCCTGCGCGCTGATGCCTTCGCGCGCGTCCACCACAAAAATCACCACATCGGCCTCGGCCACCGCCTGGCGGGTTTGCTTGGCCATTTCTTTGTAAATGCCGCTTTCGGCCGTAGGCTCAAAGCCCCCGGTGTCGATGACGATGTACTCGTGCTTGCCCTGCTTGCCGTTGCCGTAATGGCGGTCGCGCGTCAGGCCCGCAAAGTCGGCCACGATAGCATCGCGCGACTTGGTGAGGCGGTTAAAAAGGGTCGATTTGCCGACGTTGGGACGGCCGACTAATGCCAACACTGGTTTCATGGGTTGGCTTTATAAAAAAATTATTCAGGTGCAAAGCCGTAGATACCGCCATTGCGGGTGACTACGATCAGGGTGCCGGCTGCCAGCACGGGGCTCGCGGCGATGGCCGATCCGTCGGTGCTCAGACGGTTCATTGGCGAGCCATCTTCACGGGAAAGCAAATGTACCAAACCAGTACTGTCTCCAATCACCACTGTGCGACCTACCATCAGAGGCGCTGTGAGGGTGCGGTACTGCAATCGCTCAGAGACCCAAACGCGCTCTCCGTCGGCCATGCGCCATGCTGCTACTTTGCCATCGTTCTCGGTACCTACCACCAAGCGGTCGTCGCCATGCAGGCCCTCAGCGCCGTTGGCAGGCTTGTTCCATAGTAAGGTGCCACGCGCCGTGTTCACACAGCCCACCGCCGCCTGGAAAGCCCGAGCGCACACGATATCCCCAGCGCGGTTGGTGCGGCCCACTAAGTCGACCAGACGCTCCACCTCGTTGGTACCACGTGGTGAGGCGATAGGCGCGTCCCAGCGCACACTGCCGTTGTTGGGGTTCAAACCCACCAAGCGGCCCGCCAAACCAGCTACCAAGATATCGCCGACTGCCAGCAAGGTGCCCGGCTGCTTAAGCACCAAGGGCTCGCCGGGTCGCTGCTGCACCCACAACTTGCGACCGGTAGCGCCGTCTAATGCGGTGACGGAGCGGTCCGCCGCCAACACAAATACACGGCCACCTGCCACTAACGGGGCCGTAAACGACTGGGCGGGCAGCTTGACACGCCACAGCTCTTTGCCGCCGCCGAGGGCTACTACTTCGTTGTTGCGGGTAATGACCGCGACCAGGCTGCCATCACTGCCCGCGCCGGTAGCCAGCGCACCGCCTGCGGTGCCACGCCATAAATCTTTGCCGGTACCAGCGTCCATGGCAGCCACCGTGCCATCGCTCGAGGCGATGATGATGCTTGTGCCCACCACCACAGGTGCAGCACCAATCAGTACCTCACCCATGCGGTTTGTCCAAGCTTGGCGCACACCGATCAAGGCAGTATTGGCACCCAGCTCAGCGGGTTGGGGGCGTTTTGAACTGCTAGAGCAGGCGGACAGCAGCACGCTGAACGCTACTAAAGCAATAGCTGCTCCCGCGATATTCCATTGGGCTGGAGACCTCAACTGCTTAAAAATAGAGCTCGAGCGCAGGGCTGAAGACATTATTTTTTATCCCCAGCCACAGCGGGTTCAGTTTTGGCGGAGGTGGCCGTTGGCACAACACCAGATGCCGCCACAGCTGGTTCAGCGCCAGGCTCTTTAACAGCAGCTGTTACTGGTGCAGCCGTCGGGGCGGCGCCCGTAGCAGCGGCCACAACCGCTTTGGCTGGCGCTGGGTCAACACCCAGCGAATTGAGTTTGACCTCGACCAACCTGCGGTATTCGGTGCGCTCTTCAAACGCTTTGTAGGCTTTTTCGTACTCGGTTTTGGCTTCAGGTTTTTTGCCTTGTGCCATCAAAATATCGCCCCGGCGGTCGGCCACCAGTGCCGCAAAGTCTTTGGGGAAGTTGCCTTCCAGTTGTTTCCAAGCCAAGTCGTAGGCCTTAGCCTCTACCAAAAGCGCCGACAAACGCAGCTTGGCCACCGCTTTGTAGCTCTCGTCAGCGCCGTTCTCGGCCACCCAGGTCAATGCGGCTTTGGCACCATCGGTATTGCCTTTTTCCTGCAGCTGCTTGGCTGCCAACAGGCCCGCTTGGCCGGCGTAAACGGTACCGCCAAACTTGTCTTTCATATCCGAAAAAGCGCGCTCTACCTTGACGGCATCGCCAGACAAAGCGGCCAGCTCCACTTGGTCGTACATGGTGGAGGCTTGCGCGGCCTGGCTGCGCTGCCAGTAGTGGTAGCCGTTGTAGGCCGCAATAGAGCCAAACACCACGATCAGCGCAGAGCTGATGAGGTTACCGTATTGCTTCCAAAAAGCCTTGAGCTGGTCAAGTTGCTCTTGTTCTTCGAGGTCTAAGTGTTGAATTGCCATGGTGTGATTGTAGTGGGGCGCTCGGGGTTGCCCCGCAAAGGCCCTCGGTTAGTGAAAACTTCAGCCTTTGATCGCCTGCGCCAAGGCAGCCGGTTGGTCTAATGCGAAAAGTTGCTGCGCCGCGCTCTCCTGGGCTCCTCCCGGGCTGCGCAAGGGTTTGAGGGCCACTGTGCCTTGGGCCAACTCGTCAGCACCAAAAATCAACGCGTAGCGGGCACCGCTGCTGTCGGCTTTTTTGAACTGGCTTTTAAAGCTGCTTACGCTGCCGTCCAGGCTGGCGTGCATTTGCACACTCACTCCCTGTGCCCGCAGGGCTTGCAGCGTGATGGCTACGGTGGCCAAGGCGGCAGCGTTTGGCACCACCGCGTACACATCGGGCACGGGCGCGGCATCCGCCAGCGACTGCTCTTTGACCAGCTCCAGCACCCGCTCAATACCCATGCCCCAGCCGACGGCGGGGGTGGGCTTGCCACCCAAGGTTTCAAACAAGCCGTCGTAGCGCCCGCCGCCGCACAAGGTGCCCTGCGCGCCCAGCTCGTCGGTGATGAATTCAAACACCGTGTGGCTGTAGTAGTCCAGGCCGCGCACCAAACGGGGGTTCACCGTCCACGTTACGCCGCAGGCCGTCACCAGGGTTTTGACGGCATCCAGGTGCTTGAGCGAGGCCTCACCCAGGTAGCTGAGCAATTGCGGCGCGGCCTGTACCATGGCCTGCATGGCCGGGTTTTTGGTGTCCAGAATGCGCAGCGGATTGGTTTGCAGGCGGCGCTGCGAGTCGGCATCCAGCAGCTCGCCATGCTGGCCAAAATAGGCTACCAAAGCCTCGCGGTGGGCCGCGCGCTCGGCGGGCACGCCCAGGCTATTGAGCTCGACCCGCACGTTTTTTAAACCCAAACGGCCAAACAACTGGTGCACCAACAGCATCAGCTCGGCGTCCACCTCGGGCCCGGCAAAGCCTAGCGCCTCAGCGCCTAACTGGTAAAACTGGCGGTAGCGGCCACGTTGGGGCCGCTCGTGGCGAAACATGGGGCCCATGTAGTACAGGCGCTTGCCACCCTCATAGGTGAGGTTGTGCTCGATGGCGGCGCGCACTACGCCCGGGGTATTCTCTGGGCGCAGGGTGAGGTGCTCGCCATTGAGTTTGTCCTCAAACGAGTACATCTCTTTTTCAACGATATCGGTGCTTTGGCCCGTGCCTTTGACGAACAAGGCGGTGGGTTCTACGATGGGGGTGCGGATATTGCGGTAACTGCTCAGTGCCATCACCTCGCGCACATGCTCTTCAAACCACTCCCACACGGCAGAGTCGGGCGGCAGGATGTCGTTCATCCCTTTCACCGCACTCAATTTCAAATTGCCACTGCTTGCGGATTTTTCTGCTAGTTTCTCTGCCATTTTTCTGTGCTAATTTTCTTGTTTTCAGGCTTCTATAGCCTCGGTTTGGCCAAAGCGTTTTTCAATATAGTTTTCTACCAGCACCTGGAACTCATTGGCAATGCCTTCGCCGCGCAAGGTGAGCGCTTTCTCGCCGTCGATAAATACTGGGGCAGCCGGAGCCTCGCCGGTGCCGGGCAGGCTGATGCCAATATCGGCATGCTTGCTCTCCCCGGGGCCGTTGACGATGCAGCCCATGACGGCGACTTTCAGATTTTCCACACCCGGATACTTTTTGCGCCAGATCGGCATTTGCATGCGCAAGAAATCATCGATCTGCTTGGCCAAATGCTGGAAGGTATCGCTGGTGGTGCGGCCACAGCCTGGACAAGCCGTCACGCTAGGCACAAAAATGCGCAAACCGAGGGACTGCAAAATCTCGGATGCAATCACCACCTCTTGCGTGCGTGCCTCGCCCGGTGCGGGGGTGAGAGACACGCGGATGGTGTCGCCAATGCCTTCTTGCAGCAAGATCGACAGCGCGGTGGCGGACGCTACGGTACCCTTGGTACCCATACCTGCCTCGGTCAGGCCTAAGTGCAGCGCATAGTCGCAGCGCTTGGCCAACTCGCGGTACA
Organism: Polaromonas sp.; assembly: GCA_043749385.1. Taxonomy (GTDB): domain Bacteria; phylum Pseudomonadota; class Gammaproteobacteria; order Burkholderiales; family Burkholderiaceae_C; genus JAAFIP01. Next base: position 3,460 of record JAYVDN010000141.1, on the reverse strand, counting down.
CACTGATGAGGTCTTGCACCCCGGATACCTTGCAACTCAAAATAATCTGCTCACCGCGCATGCCCATGGCCTCTGCTCGCTGGGCAGACTCAATTGCCGAGGCGATCAGCGCCTCGTACATTACCTGCTTGGCTTCCCAAGGCTCGGCGCGCTGGCTGTTGGTGTCCATCAAACTGGACAATAGCTCTTGGTCCAAGCTGCCCCAATTGACACCAATGCGCACCGGTTTGTTCCACTTCATGGCCGCGTCGATCATCTGGCCAAACTGCTTGTCACGCTTGTCGCCCTTGCCCACGTTGCCGGGGTTGATGCGGTATTTAGACAACGCTTCAGCACAAGCCGGTACGTCCGTCAGCAGGCGGTGACCGTTGTAATGGAAGTCGCCAATCAAGGGCACGTCAATGCCCATTTTGTCCAGCTGCTCGCGGATGTAAGGCACGGCCTGCGCCGCCTCGGGCGTGTTGACGGTGATGCGCACCATCTCTGAGCCCGCAATGGCCAGCTCTTTGACCTGGATGGCGGTGCCAATAGCGTCCACCGTGTCGGTATTGGTCATCGACTGCACGCGCACCGGGGCGTTGCCGCCCACAGTCACAATGCGCGGGCCCCAGACCACGCTGGCCTGGCGCGTGTGGCGGGCTTTGGGCTGCGCCACAGCAATCGCCTGCGCGGCGGTAGCGGGTAAACAAGGTGTGCTCATACTGCGGCCCTCCACATCCATTTATTTCACTTCAAAGCGCAGCACGTTGTCACGCACCCGGGCTTCGTCTTCAAAAGGTTTGCCACGCACCAACACCTGCGTTTGGTCGGCCCGGCCTACGGTCACCCGCAGCGGCGGTACCCCATTGGCGCCAGCGGCTTCACCGCCTTGCAGGTTGCGGCGCAAAGTCACTTGGCCGCGGGCGTCGATCACCTCTACCCAAGTCTGGCCTTTGGCGCGAAACACCACAATGCCATCTGCCGCCTTCGAGGCGGGTGTGCTGGCTGACAGGTCGGTGCTGATGACCAGTGTAGGGCTGGCCACGGTGGGGGTAGACGGCGTAACAGACGCCGTGATGCCCGGACTGGCAACCCCCGCGCCCTCCACAGGCGCTCCAGGCATAGCGGTGGCCGTCACGCCCCCTTCGGATGTAGAAAACACCGGCGTGCCCGCGCCAAGTGCAGTGCCACTGGAAGGATTCTCAGAACTTGTGCCTGCAGTGGTGCCCGAGGCGTTAGAGCTGCCAATGGACGTACTACTTTTCAAACCCGCTACGGCTGCGCTGGCAGCATCGCTGGTGTGCCGGGTGACGTCGGGCAAAAAGATCAATACCAATGCGCCCAGCAACAACGCCACGACGGCCAGCACAGTAGGCTTGGTCAATGCGGTCAGCTTGCTTTGGCTCGGGCCGTCAGCCGGCATGCGAAACGGCGCGTTGATATTTTGTTGGCCTTGGTTCAAACGCGGTATGTGGTTTTGGGGCAGCTTGGCCAGTATCTCGCTCGGGTCTACCTTCAATGCGCGGCACACGCTCGCGGCCAAGGCCCGGGCAAACACGGCGTCGGGCAATAAATCTATGCGGTCAGCTTCCAAAGCTTCAATTTTTTTAACCGGTACTTTCAGCGCCACGGCCAGCGCGGCAATATGCAGACCCTGCGCTTCCCGCGCATTTCTAAGGAGTGTGCCCGCAGAGGGGTCGGTTGCGCTCGTCTGTCCAAGAGCCATTGGCTCCAACCCATCACTCATTGAATGCTCCTCTTTCGTATGCGGCTAGCTCTCGCGACTGCGGAAAGCGCCTTTTTAGCTGGCCTACCAGTTGCTGCATGGCAACGTCGCTGTCCAGGCGGCGCTCCACTTTGATGCCTAGCCAGAGAGTCTCGGCGTTCGCAAAGTCAGTGTTGTTGAGGCGGCGAATGTAGAACTGTGCACGGGTGTAGTCTGAGCGCTCATACAGCAGAGCAGACAGGTTGTAGCCGGTGATCGGGTTGGCGGCGTCCAGCTCATACGAGCGTGCCAGGCTGCGCTCGGCTTCGGGTTTTTGATTGGCAGCGATTTGGCACAGGCCCTGGGTCATCAAGGTTTTAGCCTGGTCGGTGTACAGAGGCGCGGCCAAGGCTTGGCCAAAATAGGCCAGGGACTCAGGGTACCGCTTTTGCTGGCACATCAGCCAACCCACGTTGTGCGCGGCGTTCGCATCGCGGGCGTTGATAGACAATGCCCGCTTAAAGCTCTCCTCAGCCAAGCGCGGGTCATTCAGGCGCATGTAGATCAGGCCACGCAGGTTGTAGGCGTCGCCAAAAGCGGGGTCATTGGTGAGGGCCTGCTTGATTTCGTCCAGCGCCACGGTGGTTTTGCCTTCTGCAAAATAACCGGATGCCAGCTCCAGGCGAATGCGGGCGCGTTTACGCACCTCGGGTTCGTCGGACTCGGTGATGATTTCTTGCCGGGTGCTCGTATCGTTGTTAGCAGAGCCGCCCGCCTTGGTAGCACAACCCGACAGCACACTGGCAGCCAAAAAGCCCAACACGAGAGCGACCGCCAAGGCATACCCGCTCCAACCCATGGGGACAGATCTTTCAGCGGGGGTGGGCGCAACGGTTAAAAATGTCATGCTGAATCCTTGGTCTGGTTAGCTTGGGCTGGGCTGCTTGGGCGGTTTAGCTAGGCACGCTCACCCTGCTCTACGAGGGCGGCGACTGGCGCATTGCGCATCATCACCACGCGCCGCTGGGCCATCCGCTCGCCTGCCTTGGTGCGGTCTTGCACATCGCCGGCCAGTTGGCCACACGCTGCGTCAATATCGTCACCACGGGTTTTACGTACCGTGGTGACGATAGCACTATCCTGCAAAATTTGGGCGAAATCTGCTACGACTTTTGCACCAGAGCGCAAAAGGCCCGATGCGGGAAACGGGTTAAACGGGATCAGATTGAACTTGACTGGCAGCCCCGCCTCGCGCACCAGCTTGACCAATTGGTGGGCGTGTTCGGGCTGGTCGTTCACGCCGTCGAGCATGCAATATTCAAAGGTAATGAAGTCGCGCGGGGCGAATTCGAGGTAGCGTTTGCAGGCGGCCAGCAGCTCCTCCAGCGGGTATTTTTTGTTCAGCGGCACCAAGTCATCGCGCAGCGCGTCATTGGGGGCGTGCAGGGATACGGCCAAGGCCACGGGGCATTCAGCGGCCAGTTTGTCGATCATCGGCACCACGCCCGAGGTAGACACCGTGACGCGGCGGCGCGACAGGCCGTAGGTGTGGTCACTGAGCATGGTGCGCAGGGCGGGCACGAGAGCGGCCATGTTTTGCAGCGGCTCGCCCATGCCCATCATCACGACGTTGGAAATGACCCGCTCGGTCGTGCCTTTGAGGCGGCGCAGGGTGTGTTCAGCAAACCACAGTTGGGCAATGATCTCGCCCGAAGTGAGGTTGCGGCTAAAGCCCTGGTGGCCCGTGGAGCAAAAACGGCAGCCCACCGCGCAGCC